>NZ_JBANDC010000008.1:0-281801 GCF_038896935.1 Collimonas rhizosphaerae | reverse complement strand
AGGCGCAGGATCCGATTGGTCTGGCGCCCGCCGATGAGGCTTTGCAGGCTCTGGAGTACGTTGCTCATGCGTGTCCCTGTGGTTGCCCGGAATATTGTCTTACGGGAATAAATTAAGATCTAGATAATACCAAATATATAAGTAAAACAATCAACCAAATCCGGCCAGATCCGCCGCCTGGTTGCAAAAACCAGACGTTTGCCTATGGCTTGCGTATCCTTTAGCCGCGCTGCCAGTTGACCAGCACGATCCCGCTCAAGACCAGCGCAGCGCCGAATACAAACGGCAAGCCGATCGGATCGTCCAGCAGCAAGACGCCGAAACTGACCCCGAACAGGGGCGTCAGGAAGGAAAACACCGTCAGCCGCGAAGCCAGGTAACGGCGCAGCATCCAGAACCAGGCCAGGAAACTGCCGAAAGCGACGATCAGGGACTGGAACACCAGGCTGGTCCACATGATGCCGGTCAAGGGAGTGACTACTTCCGCCTGCCCCAAGACCAGCGCCAGCAGCGGCAGCGTCACTGCGGCCACCGCCAGCTGGTACCACAAGGTCATGCTGGGAGCGGCGTTGGTCAGCACGCTGCGCTTGATCATGATGGTGGTGGCGGCCCAAAATACGGCGGCCAGCACGCCCAGCGCATCGCCGACCAGGGTGCGGCTGAAACCGGCGCCGGCGTCAAAGCCGCCGGCGAACGCCACCGCGATCCCGGCAAATGCGGCGACCACGCCCAGCCATTGGGTCAGGCCGAAGCGCTCGCCCGGCACCAGCCAGTGCAAACCCAGCACGGTAAAAATCGGCGCGGTGTAAACGAATACCGACATGTGCGAGGCGGTGGTGTAGTTCAACCCGATGGAGACGCACAGGAATTCGCCGGCGAACAGCAGGCCGGTGGCCAGGCCCGGCCAGAAGGTGCCGTCGGTCAGCGAGAATTTGCTGCCGCGCCACCACATCAGGCCGCTCACCAGCACTGCCGCCACTGCCGAACGCAAGCCGTTTTGCAAGATCGGCGAGATGCTCGGCGCCGCCACCTTGATGGCAACTTGCTGCAGCCCCCAGCACAGGCACAGGATCAACATCAGGCTCATGGCCAAACCGTCCAGCGGTTTGCGAGTGGTGGGCATTTTTTCAGTCTTTCAGAAGCAGGGATGATGTGTCATAAATGTCATTTTACTCAGCGCCGATTTATCCCTATCATCGCTGTCATGAAGCTGTAACCGAGCAGTAAGAATCCGAACGCAGAATGCAAGGAGTATGCTTGAAAGTAGTCATTTTTGCATCGCCGGCGGCAAACCTGGCCGGAGCCTATCATTCATAAGCCAGTCCATGCGCCGAGCGCGCCCCGCCCTCGCAAGCTATTGCTGTTAAGCGTCTCCGCCGGCGCCGGCCACATGCGCGCCGCCGAAGCGCTCAAGGCCTACGCCGCCGCCGAATTCCCCGGTACCGAAGCAATCCACCTGGATGCGATGGATTTTGTGCCGGCCGGATTCCGTGCGGTATACACCGATTTTTACCTGCACCTGGTGAACCGCCATCCCGCGCTGTGGGGTTATGTCTACCAAAAGAGCGACAAGGCCCTGAGCAGCTCGCCGACCCAAAAACTGCGGCGCGCGATTGAACGCATCAGCACCCGCCCCTTGCGCACCGCGATCCGTGCCGCGGCGCCGGACGCCATCATCTGCACCCACTTCCTGCCGGCCGAATTGCTGGCGCGGGAAATCGGCAAGCAGCGCGTGGTTTGCCCGGTCTGGGTGCAGGTCACCGATTTCGATTTGCACAGCATGTGGCTGCAGCCGCTGATGCAGGGATATTTTGCCGCCACCGAAGAAATCGCCTACCGCATGCGGACGCGCGGACTGGCGGCCGATGCGGTGCACGTGACCGGGATCCCGATCATGCCGGGCTTCGGCCAGGCCCCGGAGCGCCGCCGCTGCGCACAGCAGTTCGGCCTCGACCCGGAGCGCAAGATCATCTTGATGATGTCCGGCGGCGCCGGCATCGGCGAGCTGGACAAGACCGTGCAACGGCTGCTGGCATTGCCCGACGATTTCCAGCTGGTGGCGCTGGCCGGCAAGAACGCCGTGCTGCTGGGCAACCTGCAGCAGCTGGCTGCGGCCCATCCTGGCCGCCTGTTTCCTTTCGGCTTCACCAACCACGTGGAGCAGCTGATGGCTTGCGCCGACCTGGCGATCACCAAGCCGGGCGGCCTGACCACTTCCGAATGCCTGGCGATGGGCGTGCCGATGATCATTCATTCACCGATCCCGGGCCAGGAAGAACGCAATGCCGACTACCTGCTGGAACAAGGCGCGGCGCTCAAGGCGATCGACCTGACTGCCCTGGCGTTCCGGGTCCAGCAGCTGCTGCAACAGCCGGAACAGCTGCAGCGCCTGCGGCAGCGCAGCCTGGTGCTGGGACGCCCGCACGCAGGCCGCGCCGTGCTGCAAACGGTGCTGAGCAAACTCGATTCTCCATTTCCGTTACCGACCACATGACCGCAACTACACCAGCAGCTTCACCGTACCGCCGCCTGTTCGGCATGTTGTTCTGGGCCGTGCTGACTGCCTTCTTTTTCGCCAATGTCGAAATCCAGATCGAGGGCGCCGCCGGCTGGGCCGCCGACCTGCCGACCTGGCGCATCGAGCATCACTGGCTGCTCGACATCTTCTGGGGCGGGCGCGCCATGACCGGCTACCACGCCTGGATCTTTCCCTTCATCGCCTTGATGTTCCATTACCCGGTCTGGTTCAACGGCAGCTGGGACTGGCGCAGCGAATGCCGCATCATCGCTTCCATCATGGTGTTCTGGATCAGCGAAGACTGGCTCTGGTTCGTGCTCAACCCGGCTTATGGCCTGGCGCGCTTCAATCCGGTCGACGTGCCGTGGCACAAGCACTGGCTGGGCGCGGTGCCGGCCGACTACTGGATTTATTCGATAGCGGCGATCGTGCTGCTGTGGCTGGCCGAGCGCAAGCCGCGCCCCGCCGGCGTCGCGCTCAGCCAAGGCTGAACCGATATGTGAATCTCTGGTTCTGTATAGGAGTAGAGATTCACATATGTATTGTAAAAACAACTGGAACTTGGTAAATTGCGGGCCCGTTCCAAGTTTGAAATGTTGTTAATGCTGATCAAAAAAAGTGCAAAAAACGCGCCTCTCGCCAAAAAAAACGCGTCTCTCTCGAAAAAAAACACGCCTCTCTCGAAAAAAAACACGCCTCTCTCGCAAAAAAAACCGCCTCTCCCGCCAGAAAACGGCTCGGATCCGCGTTTGCCGCGTTATCTGCAAGTCCGTGACGATCTGCTGCAAAGGATCGCTTTGCGTAGCTGGGCCGCTGATGAAGCGCTGCCGTCCGAGGACAAGCTGGCCGCTGAATATGGAATCGCAGTCGGCACCATGCGCAAGGTGCTGGACGCGCTGGTCACCGACGGCGTCGTCGATCGCGTGCGCGGACGCGGAACATTTGTCGCGCGCGCCGCCGAACGCTCCTCGATGCTGCGTTTCGTGCGGATGCACGGCAAGGCCAAGAACCGGCTGCCGACCGCCCGCATCCGCTCGATGACAACCGCCATTCCTCCCGCCGAAGTGGCAGGCAAACTCAAGCTCAAGCCGCGCGACAAAGCGCTGTATCTGCATCGCATCCGTTCTTTCGACGATGAAATCGTGCTGTCGGAACATATCTGGCTGCCGCTGGCACGCTTCAGGAAGCTGCAGAAATACCTGAAAAGCAACTCGCCGCCGTCCCTGTACCCAATTTATGAAACCGAATGCGATGTGCTGGTCTCGCGCGCCATCGACGACCTGACGGCAAAGCCGCTGAACCGCGCCAATGCCGCCGTATTCAAGCTGCAAACCAAAACCATGGCGATCTGCGTCGAGCGCCTGATGCTGGACCACGCCGGCGAGCCGGTCGAATGGCGCACTTCATTTGTGCCGGCTGAACGCTTCCAGTATTCCGCGGAAATACGCTGACAGCCTGGGCGGACAATGCCGTGCCGGTCTCGCTGGATGTCGATTCACGACGTATTCCGGCATTTCGTCGCATTCCGCTTCTCCCGCCTCTGCGGCGACCAGATAATCGCCGCAGATCACTCAACGGGAGCACAACATGTTTGCACAAATCATTTCACATACACCAACCTGGGTCTGGGCGCTGCTGGCGTTCCTGGTTTATCGCGGCGTCGTGGCCAGCGCCGACCGCGAAGTCACGCTGAAAAAAGTCTCCATCATCCCGCTGGTGATGCTGGCGCTGTCCTGGCAGGGAATTGCCGCCACCTTCGGCGTCACGCCGCTGACCGTCGGATGCTGGCTGGCCAGCGCGGGTATTGCAGCGGCGCTCAACTGGCAACTGTTCCGCAAAGACCGGATCGTGGCCTATCCCGAGCGCGGTGTGCTGTTCCAGCGCGGCAGCTGGCTGCCGCTGGCATTGATGATGGCGATTTTTGTGACCAAATATGCGGTTGCCGTATTGCTGGCGATACAGCCGCCGCTGGCTCACAACGCCGTGTTCGCAGCAGCGATATGCGCACTCTATGGCGTGTTCAACGGCATGTTCATCGGCCGCCTGCTGCGCATCGTCGCCTTGTACCGCAATGCGCAGCCTGCCGGCGAGGCATATAGCGGACCATTGAATAACTGACAGGCAAAAAAAAGCCGGCCGGTTGCCCGGTCGGCAAAAAACATCCCCCATAGGACGCTTGCTCAATCAAGCCGCGGCTAGCAGCAGCGCCCGACCCGGCCATTGCCCCCATAACGGGCTTCCTGGCGCTCCTTGAAAAACTCTTCATAACTCATCATCGGCTCGCCGGGATGCGTGTTTTCCATGTGTGTCACGTAGGTGCCGTACTCAGGCAAACCCACCATCAGGCGCATGGTCTGCCCGAGATAGCGTCCGGCTTTCGACAGTTCTTCCAGCATGGCCGACCTTTCAGGCTGAGGGCAAGGCGCTGGCAGGCAGCGCTTCAAACGGCGTTTCGCTGGTGCTCGGCTTGTTGGCGGCGCGTGCCGCCAGCACGGTCTTGATGCCGAAACCGAGGATGCTCAGCAGCACCAGGATGAAGAACGCCGCCAGCCCTGCATCGAGGTAGTCGTTGAAGATGATCTGCTGCATCTGCGCGGCCGACTTGGCCGGCGCCAGCAGTTTTCCGTCCGCCAACGCGGCCTGGTATTTGCTGGCGTGGGTCAGGAAGCCGACGCGCGGATTGGCGTCGAATATTTTCTGCCAGCCGGCGGTCAGGGTGCAGACCAGGATCCAGACGGTCGGCACGATGGTGACCCAGGCAAAGCGGTCGCGTTTCATCTTGAACAGTACGCAAGTCGCCAGGATCAGCGCAATCCCCGCCAGCATCTGGTTGGAGATGCCGAACAGCGGCCACAGGGTATTGATGCCGCCCAGCGGATCGACCACGCCCTGGTACAGGAAATAACCCCAGCCGGCGACGCACAGGGCCGTCGCGATCAGGCTGGCCGGCAGAGAATCGATCTTGCGCATGGAGGGCACGAAGGTGCCGAGCAGGTCTTGCAGCATGAAACGGCCGGCGCGGGTCCCGGCGTCGACCGCGGTCAGGATGAACAGCGCTTCGAACAGGATCGCGAAGTGGTACCAGAACGCCATCATCACTTTGCCGCCGCCTATGCTCGACAAGATGTGCGCCATGCCGACCGCCAGCGTCGGTGCGCCGCCGGCGCGGGAAATGATGCTGTGCTCGCCGACGTCTTTCGCCACCTGCGCCAGCATTTCAGGCGTTACGTAAAAACCCCATTGCGAGACGGCCTGCGCGGCGCTGTCCACGGTAGTGCCTATCAAGGCCGCCGGGCTGTTCATCGCAAAGTACACGCCCGGCTCGATGCAGGAGGCTGCGATCAGCGCCATGATGGCGACAAACGATTCCATCAGCATCGCGCCGTAGCCGATGAAGCGCGCATGGCGTTCATTCTCCAGCAGTTTCGGCGTGGTGCCGGAAGCGATCAAGGCATGGAAGCCGGAGACCGCGCCGCAGGCGATGGTGATGAACAGGAACGGGAACAGGCTGCCCGACCAGACCGGGCCGGAGCCGTCCATGAACTGCGTGAAGGCAGGCATTTTCAGTTCAGGCGCCACGAATACGATGCCCAGCGCCAGGCCGACGATGGTGCCGATCTTGAGGAAGGTCGAGAGATAGTCGCGCGGCGCCAGCAGCAGCCAGACCGGCAGCACCGAAGCGATGAAACCGTAGCCGATCAGCATCCAGGTCAGTTCCTTGCCGGTGAAGGTGAACATGGCGCCCAGCACCGGATGTTCCTGCACATACTGGCCGCCGACGATCGCCAGCATCAGCAGCACAAAGCCGATCAGCGAAATCTCGCCGATGCGGCCCGGCCGCAGGTAGCGGGTATAGACGCCCATGAACAGCGCGATCGGGATCGTCACCGCTACAGTGAACGTGCCCCAGGGCGATTCCGCCAGCGCCTTGACCACGATCAGCGCCAGCACCGCCAGGATGATGACCATGATCATGAAGGTGCCGAACAGGGCGATCACGCCGGGCACCGGGCCCAGCTCGGACTTGATCAGGTCGCCGAGCGAACGGCCGTCGCGGCGGGTCGAGATGAACAGCACCATCAAGTCCTGCACCGCGCCGGCAAACACCACGCCGGCCAGGATCCACAGCATGCCCGGCAGGTAGCCCATCTGCGCCGCCAGCACCGGCCCCACCAGCGGCCCGGCGCCGGCAATCGCCGCAAAGTGATGGCCGAACAGGACATTCTTGTTGGTCGGCACATAATCCAGCCCGTCGTTGTACTTGTAGGCGGGCGTCATGCGGGTGGCGTCCAGGCCCAGCACCTTGTCGGAAATGTAGAGGCTGTAGAAACGGTAGGCGATCAGGTAGACGCAGACTGCGGCAATCACGATCCAGATGGCGCTGATGGATTCGCCGCGCTGCAGGCCGATGTAGCCAAACGCGAATGCACCGAGCAGGGCCAGCGCAAGCCAGCCCATCTTTGAATATAGACGATTCATTGTTCTCCTCCCAGGCGGGAATGAATATGGTGGAATATTGTTTTTATTGGATAGCGGCCGGCACTCGCCGAGCAACCAGGCCGCGGCCAAAGTATTTGGCATATGGGGCGGGAGGACAAGCGAGGAACTACGCACTGCGCTTGCGTAGTACTACGTAGGCGGGAATGGCGGCAGCGCAGCCGCAGCAGAGGTTTTTGATGGAATCGGCGGTGATTCCGAGTAAAGTAGCGCCATGAAATTACGGCAAAAAATCATCTTCCTGGCCATCGTCCCGCTGATCCTGGCGCTGTGCGCGATCGCGCTGGCGGTGCGGCACCAGGCGGTTGCGCTCGGCCAGCAGCAGCGCGCCACCATCCAGGCCGCCTACCTGGCCAGCAAGGAAGCCGAGCTCAAGCATTACGTGGAACTGGCCACCTGGTCGATCGCCCATCTGTACGATTCCGGCCGCAAGGACCAGGCAGCGCTGGACGAGGCCATGGCCATCCTGTCCAAGCTGTCTTATGGCGACGACGGTTATTTCTTCATCTACGACATGCAGGGCAAGAGCCTGATGCATCCGCGCCAGCCGGAACTGGTCGGGCGCGACCTGTGGGACATGAAGGACGCCGACGGCAACCTCACCATCCAGCACCTGATCGAGCGCGCCCGCAGCGGCGGCGGCTTTGAGCGTTACCAGTGGGAAAAACCGTCCAGCCACCATGTCGCCAGCAAGCTCGGCTACGTCGTGGCATTGCCTAACTGGGGCTGGATGCTGGGCACCGGCATTTATATGGATGACGTCGACGCCGCGCTCAGCAAGATCGATACCCAGGTTTCCGGCAATATCCGCAACACCATGTGGTGGATTGCCGGCATCGCGATCCTGAGCGCGCTGGTGGTGGGGGTGTCGGGGCTGGTGCTGAACATCAGCGAACACCGGGTGGCCGACGCCAAGCTGAAAGTGCTGGCGCAGCGCGTGGTGCGTTCGCAGGAAGAAGAGCGCGCCAGGCTGTCGCGCGACCTGCACGACGGCATCAGCCAGTGGCTGGTATCGATCAAGCTGCAGATCGAAGCCGGCATCGCCAAGCTCGACAACGGCCCGCAGCAGTCGGCCGCAGCACGCGCCACGTTCGAGCGCAGCGCCGGCCAGCTGAACGACGTGCTGGCCGAAGTGCGCCGCATTTCGCACGACCTGCGGCCGGCGATCCTGGACGATCTCGGCCTGGCGGCAGCGCTCAGCCACCTGGCCCGCGAATGGCTGGAACACGCCGGCATCCCCATCGATTTCCAGCACAGCGGCAACACCGACGGCATGCCGGCGGTGGCCAATACGGTGTTGTTCCGCATCGCCCAGGAAGCCTTGGCCAACATCGCCCGCCATTCGCAGGCAACGCAGATCAAGGTGCTGCTGCAAGGCGATGCGCAAGCAGTTACCCTGACCGTGCAAGACAACGGCGTCGGCTTCGATGTCGACCAGATCGACGGCAATCCGAAACACGGCATCGGCCTGCGCAACATGGTCGAGCGGCTGGAAGCCGTCGGCGGCCGGCTCAAGGTCAACTCATCTGCGGCCGGCACCACGGTGCTGGCGACCATTCCGCATCCACACTATTCCTATGCCTGAAATCACTACCAAGATCATGCTGGTCGACGACCATCCGCTGGTGCGCGACGGCTTGCGCGCGCGGCTCGAGGCCGTGCCGGGTTTCGCCATCGTGGCGGAAGCCGGCAGCGCCGACGAAGCCCTGCAGCGCGCCGGAGAACAGGCGATCGACCTGGTCCTGATGGATATCAACCTGCGCGGCAGCAGCAACGGCATCGACCTCACCGCGCGGTTTCATGTCAGTTTCCCGGAAATCGCGGTGCTGATCCTGAGCATGCATGACAAGACCGAATACCTGATGCAGTCGGTGCAGGCCGGCGCCCGCGGTTATGTGCTGAAAGACGCGCCCGGCAAGGATATCGTGCATGCGATAGAAACCGTGATTTCCGGCGGCATGTATTACAGCGCGGCGCTGGCCCAGAAACTGGCGCGGCCGATGACGCCGGGGCAGCTGCTGACGGCGCGCGAACGCCAGGTGCTGCAGCATATCGCCAACGGCGAATCGAACAAGCAGATTGCGCGCGAGCTCGACCTGAGCGTGCGCACGGTGGAAACCCACAGGCTGAACATCAAGCGCAAGCTGGATATCGAAGGCCAGGCGGAACTGATCAAGTTTGCAGTGGAAAACAATTTCCGCTGAAGCTGCCGTGGCGGCCGGCGATTGTTACCCCAGCTTGCCTTCGGCGGCCAGTTCGCGGATCACGCGGATGGTGTCGATATCGGCTTCTTCATAGGCGGAGCGCCGGAATTCGTCGTAAAACTCTTGCTCGGCCTGCGCCGCCGGCTGCCGCTCGACCGCATCGTCTTCATACTCGAAGCGCACGAACAGCATTTCCTGTTCCGGTTCTTCAATCGTCATGATCAGGCTGGAGCCGGCGATATCTTGCTGTTTCGGCACCTGGTAGCGCACCTGCAGCAGCGGCAGGTAGCTGACCACGTCCTTGACGATCACTTTGCCGTAACGCAATTCACGCGCTACCGACTGCACCGATTTATCCGACAGGCGGCAATCGTCCAGATGCTCAACGAACAACATCGGCTGCTCGGCCCGCATCACCAGCCCGCGCCACAGCTGCTCGCGCGTCAGGGTATCGATCAGCGGGTTGAGAGGATCGTTGATTTCGATCAGGTGACTGAATTTCATGGCATGTCCGGCAAGATGGTTAATGACGGATTGTCCCATATTCGACGCCGGAACTGGGGCAGGACGACAAGCAGGCTCCGAGGCCTCGCACACTGTTAAAATACAGCGCTTTGCTCCTTCCTGTCAGCCGCTGATGTCGTCTACTCCCAATTTCGGTCTCAATGCTCCCCAACGGGAAGCCGTCAAGTACCTGGACGGCCCCTGCCTGGTGCTGGCCGGCGCGGGTTCGGGCAAGACGCGCGTGATCACGCAGAAGATCCAGCACCTGATCGAGGATTGCGGCTACGACGCCAGGCATATCGCGGCGCTCACCTTTACCAACAAGGCGGCGACCGAAATGCAAGAGCGTATCGCCAAGCTGCTGAAGGATCCGAAACAGGCCAAGCACATCACTGTCAGCACCTTCCACTCGCTGGGGGTCAAGATCCTGCGGCAGGAAGCGCGCGAGCTGGGCTTGAAAGACCGCTTCTCCATCATGGACAGCGACGATTGCTTTTCTATCGTGCAAGACCTGGCGATCACCACCGATAAACAGCTGGTGCGCCGCATCCAGAACGCCATGTCGCTGTGGAAGAACGGCCTGGTCGATCCCGAAGAGGCCATCAAGCAGGCGGTCACCGAAGATGAAGCGCAAGCGGCGCGCATCTACCGCAGCTATGTGGCGACGCTGGCGGCCTACCAGGCCGTCGATTTCGATGACCTGATCCGGCTGCCGGTGGAGCTGTTCCGCAGCAACGAGGCGGTGCGCGACAAATGGCAGCGCCGCCTGCGCTACCTGCTGGTCGATGAATACCAGGACACCAATACCTGCCAGTACGAACTGGTCAAGCTGCTGGTCACCGGGCTCGGCAAGAAGCCGATGTTCACCGCGGTGGGCGACGACGACCAAGCGATCTATGCCTGGCGCGGCGCCACCATCGAGAACCTGAAAACCCTGCAGGTCGATTTTCCCGACCTGAAAGTGATCAAGCTGGAACAGAATTACCGCTCTTCCACGCGCATCCTGCAAGCCGCCAACGCGGTGATCGGCAACAATCCCAAGCTGTTCGACAAAAAACTGTGGTCGGAACACGGCCTGGGCGATCCGATCAAGGTGATGGGCATGGAGGACGACGAAAAGGAAGCGGAGCAGGTGGCGATCATGCTGTCGGCGCACCGTTTCGAGCGGCGCGCCAAGTTTTCCGACTACGCCATCTTGTATCGCGGCAACCACCAGGCGCGGACCTTTGAAAAAGCCCTGCGGCGCGAACGCATCCCGTACACCATGTCGGGCGGCCAGAGCTTTTTCGACCGCGCCGAAATCAAGGACATCATCAGTTACCTGCGCCTGATCGCCAACGAAGACGACGATCCGGCCTTCATCCGCGCCATCACCACGCCCAAGCGCGGCGTCGGCCAGGCCACGCTGGAAGTGCTGGGCACCGTAGCCGGCCAGTGGCAATGCTCACTGTTCGAAGCGGTGTTCAAGGGCGGCATCGAAGCCAAGCTGACCGACCGCCAGCTGTATCCGCTGCGCGAGTTCTGCCATTTCATCAACCAGCTGGAAGCACGCGCCAGCCGCGTCGGCCCGGCCGGCAGCGGCGAAAATGCAGCCGCCGTGCTGGACGACATGATGAAGGAAATCAATTACGAGCATTACCTGTATGACAGCTTCGACGACCGCGCGGCGCAAGGCAAGTGGCAGAACGTGCTGGACTTCACCAACTGGCTCAAGGAAAAGGGCACTGGCGGCAAGGACGGCGCCGGCGACGAGCGCAACCTGCTGGAACTGACGCAGATGGTGGCGCTGATGTCGATGCTGGAAGGCCGCGACGAGGAGCCGGATGCGGTGCGCATGTCGACCTTGCACGCTTCCAAGGGGCTGGAGTATCCGCATGTGTTCCTGATCGGCGTCGAGGAGGGCATCTTGCCGCACAAGGGCGATCCCGACGCCCCGGCCGAGACCATCGCCGCCCGCATCGAGGAAGAGCGGCGCCTGATGTATGTCGGCATCACGCGCGCCCAGCGCAGCCTGCACGTGAGCTGGTGCAAGAAACGCAAGCGCGCCGGCGAATCGGTGGTTTGCGAAATATCGCGCTTCGTCAAGGAAATGAAGCTGGACGAAGGCGACGCCATGCCGACCGAAGCGGAACAGATCACGCCGCAAAACCGCCTGGCCAGTTTGAAGGCTTTGTTGCAGAAGCCACGCGCCGCGTGAGAAGATAGATGTTAGAGTAAGAGTCAATTCAGGAGTAAACCATGAGCATAGACAACATCAAGACATCGCTGGAAAAACTCCGCAGCACGCTGGAAAACAACAGCACGGTCGACAGCGAACTGAAAGGCTTGCTGCAATCGCTGGACAGCGATATCCAGGAACTGCTGAAATCCTCCGGCACGGCCGCCGCAGCCCCGGCTTCCGACCTGCGTTCGGCGCTGGTGGAACGCGCCCAGAGCATTTCGGCCCGGCTGGCGGTGAATCATCCGCACCTGCAACCGGTGCTGCGCCAGATCGCCGATACGCTGACCGACATGGGTATCTGACTACCCGATCACCCTTGCTTTGCGGACCGGGCATCTCCCCGGCCTGCAACTGCTGCACCAGCTTCAGCTGCTTCAAACTTCCCGCGTTTTCATCAACCGGCAACCGCCTGGACATAGCGTAAATCGCCACGCGGCAGGTAGCTGTGTCCGGGATTTGTTTTATTTATTGGAAATTGGAACACTATGTGGTTTAAAAATCTTCAGATCTACCGTATTCCCGCACCATGGGCCATCTCGGCCGAACAACTGGAAGCTTTCCTGGCGCCGCAGGCGTTTGCCAAGTGCAGCAGCCTGGAATTGCAGAGCCAGGGCTGGCTGTCGCCGCGCGACAACGGCATGCTGGTGCATACCGTCAACCGCCAGATGATGATTTTGCTGGGCACGGAGAAGAAACTGCTGCCGGCTACGGTAGTCAACCAGGTCACCAAGGCGCGCGCCGCCGAGATTGAAGAGCAGCAAGGTTATGCGCCAGGCCGCAAACAGCTCAAGGACCTCAAGGAACAAGTCACCGACGAACTGCTGCCGCGCGCGTTCAGCATCCAGCGCAATACCTGGGTCTGGATCGATCCGGTCAACGGCTGGCTGGTGATTGACGCGGCCAGCCCGGCCAAGGCCGAAGAAATCCTGAAACTGTTGCTGGCCTCGGTCGACAAACTGCAGGTTTCCAGCCTGCGCACGGCGCATTCGCCGCTGACTTCGATGACCAACTGGCTGGCTTCCGATGAAGCGCCGCACGGGTTTACCGTCGACCAGGATACGGAACTGCGCGCCGCCGGCGAAGGCAAGGCCACCGTGCGCTACGTACGCCACACCATCGAGGCCGACGACGTCCGCCGCCACATCGCCTCCGGCAAGCAGTGCACGCGGCTGGCGATGACCTGGGCCGACCATGTTTCGTTCGTCCTGACCGAATCGCTGGCGGTCAAGCGTATCGCGCCGCTCGACGTGCTCAAGGAAGGTAACGACACCAGCAGCAAGAACGACGACGAGCGTTTCGATTCCGACATGATGCTGATGACCGGCGAACTGAGCAAGATGCTGGGCGATCTCGTGTTCGCGCTGGGCGGCGAACCCGCAGTCTAAAGTTTCTAGGCGCGGAAACCGCGCCTAGAAAGCCCTGATGGTAGTGCCGCCGTCGGACGACTCGAAGGTGTCGGGGCTGATCATGACGCGGTTGCGGCCGGCCGCCTTGGCGCCGTACAGCGCCATGTCGGCGCGCTGGAAGGCTTCGTCTATGCTTTCGCCGGGGCGGAAATCGGTGATCCCGATGGACGCCGTCAGCACGATGTCCTTGCCGAACTTGCTCCAGTCGTACATTTCGGTCTCGGCGCAGATCCGGTCCAGCGCCGTCACGCCTTCCTCTACCGTAGTGCCGGTCAGCACCAGCACGAACTCGTCGCCGCCATAGCGGGCGAAGTGGTCGCTCAGGCGCATTTCGTTACGCACGATCTCGACAAAGGTCTTCAGCACCAGGTCGCCGGCGGCATGGCCGAAATTGTCATTGACCGACTTGAAGCCGTCCAGGTCCAGGATGGCGATGCAGAACGGCGTGCCGCCGCGCTGGAAGCGTTTCTGCTCGACGGCCAGGATTTCCATCAGCGAACGGCGGTTCTCGATATTGGTCAGCTCGTCGCGGGTGGCCAGCTCCTGCACCCGTTTCATGGCCAGCACCAGCTGCTGGTTCTTTTCCATGATCTTGCGCTGCATGCGGCTCAGCATGTTGGTCAGGTAGATGCAGCGGCCCAGCGTCAGGATGAAGGACAGGCACACCAGCAGCTGGCTGAAATTGCTCGCCACCGGGAAGCTCAGGTGCGAACCCGCCAGGCCGAAGGCCAGCACCAGCGCCAGCGAACCGATCAGCCAGCTGACCACGTACCAGAAGGTGCTCAGGCCGAGTACGCCAAAGCCGTAGATGACAAAAAAATTGATCAGGAACAGGTAGCCGACCTGCGGCGCCAGGATCAGGAAACCGGTCTGCAGCAGCAGGGCCGTCACCACCTGCGCAAAAGTCAGGCCGGGATCCTTGTAGCGCCGGTTGAAGCCGCTGCGGATCAGCAGGTAATAAACGCCGTTGACCAACACCACGACCATGGCGTACAGCAGCGCGATGTCCGGCTGGATCACCCCGGCATGAGCGAAACCCCACAGCAGCATGGCATCCAGCAGGCCGCTCAGGGCGACGCGCCCAAGCATGCCTAATGCCATCGCATTCATTTCTTTTCGTCGTTGCGCTTTCATGTCCCCTACTTCTCGTTGGTTGCCATTGGTTTCTTCACCACCCTTATAGGCAACAAGCAGCCACGCATGACAGACAGCAATTCATCTTTCCGGAGAAATAGATGCAGGACATGTTTCCGTGAGAAAACAATAATGCCATGTTCTGGCGATCGCACGGACGCGGGATTAAGTTATCTATCAAAATTATTGCACTGCAGATATTCTATAGCTTACTGGAAAATTAAGCCGCATCTTCTATTACTGACAAGATTGAGGTGCAAAGCGGCGAAAGTGGCACAGCAAATTTTAGGGCGTCTTTAGCGTTTTAAGGGGATCAGGACAGCATGAGAGTCATTATTTTATTATTAGTTGCTGTCGGGATAGGCAGTTGGTACTGGAATCGTCAAAATTCCATCGATGAGGAGAGCGTAAACCGCTTTTACGACACCGCCACCGAGCACGTGCTGAATGGCCGCAGCAAGGAACTGTGCGCAATGCTGAGCAAGGATTTCACGCGCACCGGCGTCAACTCCACCAGCCAGGGACGGATCCAGGAAAACGCCGACAAGGACGAGACCTGCGACAGGTACAACAAGATGTTCGCATCGCTGGCGCAAGCCGGGCGGCTGGGCGGGGTCTCGACCAATTACCAGGTCAACATCGAGCATATCGAGATCAGCAAGGACCGCAAGAGCGCCGAGGTGAAACTTTCCTCTAGCGTCAGCATGGCGCTGGGGCCGATCGGCAGCATTGCCGAAACCAGGGATAAAAGCAGCGAGACGCTGGTGATCCGCAATGGCAAGCTGCTGCTGCAGAAATCCGAGGGCGCCGCGATTACCCGCACGATAGGCGATCGTTTTTGACGCTCGTTTAAAAAGCGCAGACGAAAAAAAAGACGACCTTGCGGTCGTCTTTTTATTTGAATTCGGTTCCTGAAATAAAAACGCCCGCTTGCGCGGGCATTTGTATTCTTGGCGGAGTGGACGGGACTCGAACCCGCGACCCCCGGCGTGACAGGCCGGTATTCTAACCAACTGAACTACCACTCCTAAACTGCTGCTTCATTAAGATCGTCTGGCCACTTGGTGGGTGCTGAGAGGCTCGAACTCCCGACCTACGCCTTGTAAGGGCGCCGCTCTACCAACTGAGCTAAGCACCCAAAATGCACACTTAGTCAGCCAAACTTTCTTAGCGTATGTCACTACGCCTGAAGGGGGCAGATTGTACAACGGTTTTTTTAAATTTACTAGCGCTTCGTCGCATTTTGTTTTGAAAAGTTTTTCGCAATATCGGATTTCGGCCCGCAAACCGCCTGTTTGCCTGGTTCTCATCGTTTCGCCGCGGGAATTGAATGCCTCGGTTATTTTTTTGTTTGAATCGGTTTGCCGACATGGAACACCAGGTACAGCTCGACTGTCATATCATCATGGAGCCATTCAATGACCGTCGTCGGCGACATGGCGCCCAGGGGTTCACCGCCTTCATTTATTAATATTTAACTAACTTTAACTATAAGAAGAATCGCGATGAATGCCAAGATCCGCATTAGCCTGTACAGCGTGACTGCGATCATGCTGGCCGCCTGCACCGGCATGCTGGGGGAAGCACCGGCGCCGCCCGCCACCACCCCTACCGCAACGTCGACCGCCGCCACGCTGGATGACTACAAGCGCGCGCTGGCGCAACGCATTGTCGCGGTCAACTCTACCCAGGTGTATGTCGGCCGGCCGCAGGCGCTGCTGCGCGCCGTGATCGTGCTGAAATATTTCGTGAACGCCGACGGCCAGCTGCTGCGCGCCGACGTCCTGCGCACCAACCGCGATCGCAAGGCCGAGGCCACGGCGCTGGCCGCACTGCGCCGCGCCGCGCCTTTCCCTAAACCCGACAGCCGCTTCCTGCATCGCGGCGAAGTCGAGCTCGCGGAAAGCTGGCTGTTCAATGACGACGGCCGTTTCCAGCTGCGTTCGGTCGCCGAACAGCAGATGGACGAGTAGCGGCCGCGCGGATTGCGTCCGGCTTGCTTCCGGCGCGCTTCTCGCCTACCATCGAGCCATCAGCCTGAACGCAATGCAGGACTCCGTGAGATATTCCACCACGCCGCGTTCGCACTTATCCCCTTTTCTACGAGACAGCACAGTCATGGATATTCAGCCGCCACTCATCATTTCCAGTTTCGACCTGGAGCGTATTGAACAATTGCTGGCGTCCAGCGCTTGCCGCAACCTGCCTGGCGCCGACGCCCTGCAAAACGAACTGGGCCGCGCCACCGTGGTTGCTCCCGAAGATATGCCGCCGGGCGTGATCACCATGAATTCGGCGGTGCGTTTCATCGATGAAGTCAGCAATACCGAATACGGCATGACGCTGGCCTATCCGAGCCCGTCCAACCCGCCTGACGCGGTATCGATCCTGGCGCCGGTCGGCAGCGCCCTGCTCGGCCTGTCGGTGGGGCAGTCGATTTCCTGGCAGGGTCCGGGCGGCCGTCCTTTGCAGTTGCGCATCCTGGATGTGACGTACCAGCCGGAAGCCAACGGCGAATTCCACCTTTAAGCGCCCGTACTGCAGCAGCAGATTTTCAGGACGCCCGATGTTCGCGTCCGTTACACAAAGAATAAAGACAAGTCATCATGTTAAGCGCAGATTACCAACGCCCTGCCAAGCTCTATCGCTATTCGGAGCGGCAATGGCTGGAACGTTCCTTGACGCTCGGAGAATTCCGTTTGCGTCCACCCGCGGAAAGCCTGCAAATCAGTAACCTCCATCATGCGCACGGCGCGGCAAAACGCGCCACGCCGCAACTGCTGACCTTGAGCATGAGCAGCAGCGATGACGCCAGCCTGTTCAACGCGTTCGCACCGTCGGATTGCTGCCTGGTGATCCACGACACCGAACATTTCGGTGAACTGATCCACCGCGCCGCGCAGCGGCTGCTGCCGAACTGGGCCGGGATCGACGCCGCCGTCAGCTACGGCCAGCCGAGTCCCCTGGGCAGCGCCTTCAGCAAAGGCAAGCGCGATGCATCCCAGCATGAATGGCTGTTTGCGTGGCGGCCGGCGCAGGCGACCATCACCCTGCGCCCCGTCGTCATCCAGATCGGCAATATCTCGGCAATCGCCGAACTGCGCGACAGGAAATGAAGCGTGATTGCCGCCACGCGGAGCGGCAATCCAGTGCACATTCAATGCCAGAAAGACACTTTGTTGGCAAGCAAGCATAGTAGCCTGTATCATCGAACGCCTAAGCTAGCTTGGCCGCAGCATTTACAGAAGCGCTTGGCTATACTTGAAAATCATGAATGAAGGAGTCACACGATGCACCGATCCACTCTGAGAACCCGCAGCGATCTGCGCAGCATGGTCGAAGACGCGCAACAACTGTTCCGCGAAGCTGCCGCCACCACCGGCGAGAAAGCCGAAGACCTGCGCGACAAAGGTTTGGAACTACTTGATTCGGCTGTATCTAAAGCACAGGACGTACAAGCTGCAGCAATCGAGGCAGGCAAGGAAATCGCCGCTACCACCGATGACTATGTCCAGGAAAATCCATGGCGCGCAATCGCCATTTCGGCCGGCATCGGCCTGCTGGTCGGCCTGGCCATCTCCCGTAAATAACCGCAGCATAACCGTCAAGCGCGCATGAACCCACAACAACCCAAACAAAGCAGTCCGGGTCTGGTGTCCGGGCTGGTCGGCACCGCCAAGAACATGTTTGCGCTGATCATCAGCCGCATCGAACTGGCCGCGCTGGAATTTTCAGAGATCGGCTCGCACCTGTTCAAGCTGCTGCTGGTCTGCGCGCTCGGCATTGTCGCCTTGTGGTTCGCGCTGGCCTTCTGGAGCGGCCTGCTGCTGGTGCTGGCGTGGGACGCCCTGGGCTGGAAGATACTGCTGATCCTGGCGGCGTTCTTCACCATCGTGACGATCGGCACCGGCTTTTATGTGCGCAGCGTACTGCGCCAGGGCCGGCTCGGCTTGCCCGTCACCATGGCCGAGCTGCGCAAAGACCGCGACGCCTTACTTTGAACACGGAACCCGACATGGGCAGATATCCAGGACCGGACAGCAGTCTTTCCACCGCCGAGCGCAAACAGAAGCTGCTGCAGGAAGGCGCGGCCTTCCGTGCCGACATGCTGGTCTCGCGCGATATCGTGCGGGCCAACCTGAACAGCAAATCGCTGGCGACCATTTTACTGGGCCGGATGACCGGCATCGCTTCATCGGTGTTCAGCAATCGCGGCAACCCGGGCGGCAGCAACCTGCCTGCCATGCTGCCTTTGCTGCTGACCGGCGCGTCATGGCTATCCAAACGCCGTACCCGCAAACCTTTGCTTATCGGCGCCGCCCTGCTTGCTGCAATCGGCGGCGCCGCTTATGTCAACAGCAGGAAAAGCAAGACAACTACAGATGATGAATAACCGTAGCCTCCAGCCGGAAGCTGCGGTTTTTTTTGCTGGCGCTGTCTCAACCTTAGAAAGGAAAGACCATGAATAAATTCAAGTTGGGTGCCCTGGTTCTCGCAGTTTCAATGGCTACCGCGGGCTGTGCCGACATGTCGGAAACCCAAAGAGGAACTGCGATGGGCGCTGGCGCAGGTGCTGTGCTGGGCGGCCTGGTGGGCGGCATTGCCGGCCCAGGCGGCGCCGGACGGACAGCTGCCGGTGCGGCAATTGGCGCTGCGATCGGCGCGGTTGGCGGCAATATCTGGGGCAAGCGCCAGCAAGACCAGAAGCTGGCGATGGAGCGGGCAACTGCCGGTACTAACGTCCAGGTCACGCAGACCGCCGATAACCGCCTGAAGATCAATGTTCCGGCCGATACCGGCTTTGCTACCGGACGCGCCGACATCAATCCGGCCCTGCGCCCGATCCTCGATCAGCTGGCGACAACACTGGTGCAGAATCCCGCCGCCCAGGTGGAAGTCTACGGCCATACCGACAATACCGGCACGGATGCGATCAACAATCCGCTGTCGAACCAGCGCGCGCAGAATGTTGCCAACTACCTTGGCAGCCGCGGCGTTGCACCGAATCGTATCCTGACGAAGGGCCTGGGCTCGACAGAGCCTGTAGTCGCCAATGATACGGCGGCTAACCGTGCAATCAATCGCCGGGTTGAGCTCTACACTTACGAACGGGATCCGGGACAAGGCCAGCCGCAGGCACGGGCCTACTGATCTTCGCCCCAAGTCCTTGGGCAAAAAAAAGCCAGTCGATGTGACTGGCTTTTTTTACGACCGGCTATGCCGGATTATTTTGCTGCAGGCGCAGCGCTGGCTGCTGCGGAAGCGGAAGCCGCCACACTTGCCGAGGCGTCGGCGGCAGCGGCTGGCGCAGCTGGAGCCGGCACTTCCGGTTCCTTGAACTTGCCGCCGGACTGGTTGGCCATGTAGACCACGGCGCGCGCAACTTCGATATCGTCCAGGTCGGCATTGCCGCCCTTGGCCGGCATCGCCCGCAAGCCGTGCAGCGCATAGCCGACCACCTTGTCGTAACCTTCCGCCAGGCGCGGTCCCCAGGCGCCGGCATCGCCGACCTTGGGCGCGCCGGCAACGCCGGCTGCGTGGCATGCGGCACAGGTGGACTTGAAGACTTCTTCGCCTGACAGCAATTGCTTAGGCGCGTTGACATCCTTGAAGGTGAAACCGGCATCGGCTACCGGGCTGATGCGGGCAGCAATCGCTTCCGGGGTCTGCCCCTCGGAACCGGCGCCGACCTTCTTGCCGGCAGTGACGTATTGCACCAGCAATACGATGCAGATGATGGGGACCAGAAAGCCCGCTGCAATGGCAACGATCAGCTGCTTAGGTGTCCTGATCGCGGATTGATGTTCTTCGTTATGTGCGTCGCTCATGATTCCCTCAGTACAATTTTCAAAGCCGTAGCCGGATAGGCGCCAAAAAACCGTCCGAATCGCC
Source organism: Collimonas rhizosphaerae (assembly GCF_038896935.1). Taxonomy (NCBI): domain Bacteria; kingdom Pseudomonadati; phylum Pseudomonadota; class Betaproteobacteria; order Burkholderiales; family Oxalobacteraceae; genus Collimonas; species Collimonas rhizosphaerae. The sequence continues at coordinate 261,425 of NZ_JBANDC010000008.1, read as the reverse complement.
CAAACAGCACACGATCCCCCGCCAAACCCTTGATTATAGTCCCAATAATTACTATTTGGAACGCCGAAACGTTGCTTTGCATGGACGCGCGCGCAGAAAAACGGTATCCTTCATGCCTCTTCACCGTTCCTCTCATGCGGCTGTAGCTCAGTGGATAGAGTATTGGCCTCCGAAGCCAAGGGTCGCTGGTTCGATTCCAGCCAGCCGCACCAGTTTTTCCCATATAAATCAAGACGTTATGCATTGCAATATTTAGCAGTGATGTGCAATGTTTTGCATTTTTTGGCACAGTTAGTGTGCCAAGATTGTGCCACGACCTTGTTGCAAAGTTGAGCATAAATGCCTCTTATCGCACTACAATGCTGCGACGTGCAATAAACATTGCATCCATTTTCAAAATGATTAGCCCATTTTCTTTGGCACAGTCGATCAAATGGCCCGCCTTAACATCATGCAGTTCAAGCGATCGCGAAGTGCTTAATGGCGATGACTCACTAAACAATATTTAGTGCATTAATTCAAATACAGCCCATGCGCACTCGACAATTTTTACGTCCCCCTCAGGGGCGACTCTTCCGTCACAACTCGCGCTTGCCGGTGAAACCAAAATCTGGTGTTCACACTGCAATGCAATGGCTACTAGACAAGGACAAGAGATCGACGGTCGTTTGGAGCAGCGCAGCATATGGGTCAACGATAATTGCCGTGTACTACCTATGGCTAGGATTCACACCAGCCTTCAATCTTGGGCAAGCCTCCTTGCTATTACTACAGGCGTTTGTGGTCGGCGTTGCATTTACTTTCTATTTTTCAACGGCGATATTTTTCCCTGCTTGGGCCTACTCCCTATTGGGTATAGAAATAGATGACTTAAAGGCAGAATCTCGAAAGGGAGCAATATCAGCATTGGCAAGACGAAGCATTGCCGCCCAAGTGTTCGGAACATCGGCAGCGTTTCTTATATTTGCACCGCTCCCATTTAACCCACCAAATCCACTACCTATCTATTGGGCAATCTACTGGGCTATTGCGGCCGTATTGGTCGTATTCAGTGCGATATTCCTAGTGTTTATGCCGCGCCTGTCTGAATTCAACAAGGCAGAAACTGGCTGGTCATACCTCAGTTCAGTCATGGTGCTCGGCTTTTTGGGTATGTTCGGCTCCCTGCTTCTGTACGTTCTCTATGATCTGGCGCCAAAAAATCACAAGGCAGAAGACTGGTTTTTTTTCTTAGCGTGGGTCATGGTGACTGTCGTATCTGCCGGCATAGGCACGTCGAGAAAGAACGAATGGCTCGTAAAGATCCTTATCCCGCTTTTCGTTTTTGCCTACTTGTTGCAAGGATTCAATGTACTTATCTTGCCATTCAAAGGCACGGCGTCTGCTATTGGAATCGCAGAACCTCGCCCAGTCACCTTGATCTTCCCCCCATCTAGCTGCAGCCAGATGAAACTGGCATTAGACGATCCAGAAAAATTGACATGTGACGGACTCAATGCTGGTGTTCTAAGAGACGTGAATTTGTTGAACACATTAGGGGACCGTTGGGTCCTTCGCTATGGCGATAGCGAAGAGAACATCACATTTGAAGGGAAAGGCGTGATCGTGAAACGACAACCCAAAAAGAAGGATGCTAATCCACATTCATCGTAACGTTCAGTTTGGTGTCATGACTTCTTGCCTCGGAGTTCACTTCTCTTTCTTCGACGAGGCTTACTGTTCTTCGCACAAAACTGCACAACACTGCTGCTCATTGTTATATCATCCATAGTACTCGCGCTGAGGGCGCCTTAACGGCTTCGACAAAAGCAAAGAGCATGAATGAGTAGCACCTGCCCATGCTCACGAAGAGAAGCCACGTACCGTTCAGCTATCTTCCTCCTAAGCGGATTGGGGGAGGTCAGGAAAGGATGCTGCAAAGCAATCGCCTGGAAACATCGCCGCCGGTCAGGATGAGGCCGGATAGAAAAGGCATGGTGTGACCGGGAGAGCGAAGAGAAACGCGGGGGACGACCCCGCTGTACTTTGCTTGCCGCTAATTTGGTCGAGTTGCCTCGTGCGTAAACTCTCCGGCCATCTAAGCAGGGTACAGCTCCGCGGACTCATTCGAACTCGGTTGGTAATTTACCAGCCTAGATCGGAGCGGTTCGCCCATGAAATCTCTGCTGACAGTAGAGCAACTTTCCGTTTGCCTGCATAAATCTATCGCGAGTATCCGTAGTGATGCGACGCGTAACCCGAAATCCCTTCCTCCACTCTGCAGGCTGCCTGGTACCAAACGTCTACTTTGGCGTATTCAAGATGTCGAACTTTGGCTGGCCGGACACGTAATCGTTGTGACCCCAGAACACATACCTCCGTCTGATACTCCCCGGCGTGGCCGCCCCTCTAAGGCCGCACAACAGGCCAAGGAAAAGCTGCAGGCAAGATATCCGGTATCCGGTACTAGTCACCTTGAAGGAAGGTGAACTGTGGATCACCGAGAATTGCGACGGACATTAGATTCCGGTACAGATATTTTATCCAAGGTAGCACAACTTGCAAAACGGGCGACGGCAAGAACACTCGAACGACGCCAAAGCGTAGCCGAAGTATCCAAAGCTACGATTCAGCTGTCGATATGGCCAGAATCCACACGCGGTGTGCCAAACGGTGTGCTGCGATCAGCCCTCTTCGGCGCCATACGGAAAGGCCCTCGACGATATGTCGAACGAGAACAAGTTCACTCACTTGAAGGCATACGTATCATTTATACCGGTGCACGACTCGATCAAGGCGACCTCGACGTATGGGAAACCGTGCTTCATGTCGCCCGTTTGCAAGCGCTTGGGAATGAATGTTGCGTCACCGCCTATCAATTACTCAAGCTGCTTGGGAAAACCGATACGGGCAAGAACCGAAGCACACTGGATCACCGACTAAGTCGTATGAAAGCTACCGGCGTTGATGTCCAAATCGGGCGCTACGGGTATGAGGGGAGCTTAATTGATGTCGTTTATCGGGATATAGAGACCCGGAAATACATCATCCAGTTGAACCCGAAGCTACGTGCATTGTTTGAGAAAGACCAATGGACTGCTGTAGATTGGAATGTACGCCATGAGCTTGACGGCCGCCCACTGGCTCAATGGCTGCACGGCTTCTTTGCTAGTCACGCCAAGCCCTTTCCGTATACTGTGAAAAAATTACATGCACTATGCGGTAGCGAAAATCCCGACACGCATGGCTTCAAACGTGACGTCCGGAAGGCGCTTGACGCGGTATCTGCCGCGAGTACTAAACATGGTCAACTGTTCATTGCGGATATTCGTGACGATCTCGTATATGTGAAAAAAACACCTAGTAACAGTCAACGTCGACATCTTGTCAAGAAGGCGATGAATCAAATAAATGGAAGAATATAAGGGCCGTTCCAGCACACATGAAAATACCGTTTTTACACACAGACAATGCCGTTCCAGCCCACAGAAATTACCGTTCCTGCACGCAGACTATACCGTTCCAACGCACAGGCCTCCCATAAGAAAAATCGCCCGGAAGCCCCATCGAATCTCAATTTGAGCAATGAGAGCAACATGCACTAATCTTTCTTTAATCATTCTTAATCCATCCAGAGTTGCCGCTAATTCCAACGAAAAGGTGGCCTTGGCCATCTGATTGAACGCCATGGAAAATGCCGCCCTAGACGGGGGTACACTATGTCGACTTGTTATCCCGAACAATTAACGTCGTAAACAAGCCGGAAAGCGCGAGACGCCGCGCAATCGCTGAATATTTTTCCAACGAATTCAGAAGCACCTTGCACTGCTCTCTCATTAGGAATTACGCCATGTCATGGAAACCGTCAAACAGCCAAGAACAACGTAGATTGGAACAAAAATTTTCCAGCCTTGGTATCCCTTTCGATACACCCGGCTTCTATGACCATCCCGCGTTTCTAGAAGCCGAACACAAAGACCCACGATTCCTTGAAATGTATGCCCGCTATGTCGAAGCACGAATGTATAGCGGTAGCTATATCGCAAATGCGGCACCGAAAATCACAGCCGCTGCGACTGCACTCGAAGCAGCTGTCGCTGCTGATGGCCGTCTTGGAGCCTGCGTCGATGCGTCAGGGATGTTGGGGAGAATGCTGGACAGACTGGGTGTTTGGAATTACGTCGCCAAATCAACTCTGACCATCACATTTCCGCGGGCTAGTGCGCTGCACCCACGTTACTTCTGGGCCGTTGATGCAGGTGATTTTATCGCGCCACATGCTATTGTCGTCGCCCCCCCGTTCGGCGTTGTTGACGTAACAGTGCGCCATCAACATTACGACGCAGGCCAAGCTGCGCACATTCCCTCGCCCATTCTAGCCAACGAATGGGGGTCCGCTAAATGGACACCTGAAGACCTCGCCAATACTGAGGTTCTGACCTGGCTTCACGCAAAACGCATCCCCTTTCTGACCTTTTTGAGAAACAATTATTTATCGATGACCGAGGTGATGCAAGTTCTACCCGTTCGCAATATCAAAATAAACGAAACGACGCTGAAGTATGTGACTATTGCTGTCGGCATGACGAATGAACCCCTTGAGGAAATCACCGGCTATAAGCCGAAAGGCCGGACGGCATTGCAGATTTTCGAGCAGGACATTCAGCCGCAGTTCCCTTAGTCCATACAATGTAGTTCGTCGGTCTGGCCAAATCGGATAGACACTCAAGAATTTCTTGTTCGTCGAACCATTTCTCTGATACGTGGGCGGAATCGGCCCCTCAAGTGTCAATATCAAAAATTTAGCGGCTAAAAAATTTAGCCGCGCCGTCTTTCTCGGCTTTCAACCTACTAGAACAAATTTCAAGGTATCTCATCGTCTGTTCAAATCCACGACAGAGGATCATCAGCATACAGTGCGATTTGATGCGATTCGATACCGACTGCCAAGCGATACGACCTCTCACGGGACAGCCGGCCAATCTCGATTTCAGTCAACATATCACGCACCGAATGGAACACTCCCAGCTGGTGCAATTCCCACCAAATGTTCACATCGTCCAGACATATGCTGACGCAGCGATACGCGCCTACGCCATTAAGACCAGATGGCGCCACACTATTCAAAAATTGATGCAGACGATACAGGGCAACTGCCTCAGTCAGATGACGAAGCGTAAGTGATTCATCATTAGCATTGACCCGTAGCAAATTTTTTTCGAATTCGCACAACGCATCCCCGACGGTTTTCTCCTTGATGAATCCACTTTCAATCTGTGACCAGATGGCGTCATCATCCCAAGAGCCATGATTGGAAACCCGCGTCCGGCATAACTGCCATAGCACACCTGGATCTCCCCACATTGCCCGCCAAAGATCAGCCGGTCCTTCCTGATAGAGATCTGCAGCATCAGGAAACAACTCGCACAGGCTGTCCAATAACTTATCCCTCGATCGCGATAGCGGCCGCAATCCATCGATGTACCCATACCAGTGCCCACTTTGCGTGTGGCTCACTCGGCCAAGATCGCTCAGGGCAGCGTCGATCGCCACGCCGAATTTAAAGCGGGATGACACGCCAAGGCGTTGCGCAACGAGTCGCAACAATGCGACCGTCCGAACAATTTCTGGATCGGTCGATTCAATGCAGGAAGAATTAGAAAAAACCATTAGGTCACATTGTCCTAGTTAATAGAAACAGCCACTCCATTAATGGAAGTCTATATCTATCTATAGAAAAATTCACACATCGACAGCAATAAACAACGATTAAGGCGAGTGTGTGAGTTCGACATTGAATTTTCTTCGAGAGCGGTATGGCGCGGTAATGACTCTAGATCAGTTGGCCGAAACATTGAGCCGTAAACCGAGTGGGCTTCGCGCAGCCTTGCAGCACTCAGATGAAGCATGGGTCACAGCATTAAACGCCCGTAAAACTCGTATAGGACGACGCATGTATTTTCCGATTGAGGCCATTTCCGCGCTGTTAGACGGTCAATTCCAGAAAGAAAATGAATAATGGAGAAGACACTTTCAGAGCGCATTGCTGTTCGGACGAAAGCAACATCACGCACGACAAAAACCAATAGCGCCCGTAATCGTTCTGCATTCCGCCGCGTTCAGGATGACATTAAGCTCGCACTCGACGATGGTTGGCCGGTTAAGTTGATTTGGGAAACGCTACACGAAGAGAAGGCTATCGCATTCAGCTATCAAACCTTCAGGGTCTATACCAACGAACTTGTTTTGTGTCGTCGAAAAAAAAGTGTTTTGCGATAGCTGGATATGACAATCAGCATTCCTTTTCTTCTCCTTCCGTTCGCATCGTTGTTTAAGCGTTGTTTTGGCGTTGCTAATGAAGTGAATGAAGAAAGAACGCTCGAATTCACACCGGGTATCGGAGAAACAACGGTTATGCACAGGGCAAGATAGGTGAAGTTAGCTAACCGGCGAGCCGTTTATCTATCTTCACTCTCCCTTATTCGCACCTTCGGTGCTCAACGGGCATCTTGCTCTGCGAGGCTGGACGGCTACCGCCGTCTTAGTGTCGCAGTAATACGAAAGCCACCATGTCCGACTTACTGAAGAAGCCACGCCTATTCTTTAGCCGCTAAAAATTGGAGGTGCGGCTTGATCGGTCTCTGCAGCGGTTTATTTAACGTGAAAACACCATTTCCCGGCGAGCGGCCGGATTCCTAAGGAGAGATGTATGCATGTAGTGAAGAAAATTTTAGCGGCTAAAATTGTCCGAGTGCTGATTATGGCTGCCACATTAATCATGATTCCGAAAGCCTACGCGGGCATTCCGGTCATCGATGGCACCAACCTGTCTCAAAACATCATGACTGCAATGGAAAGCGTGGCACAGACGCTCAAGCAGGTTGAACAATACAAGACGCAATTACAGCAGTACGAAAACATGCTGCAAAACACGACCGCACCGGCCGCATATATCTGGGATCAAGCCAGCGGAACCATCAATCAGCTGATGGGCGCAATCGATACATTGAATTATTACAAGCAACAGACCGGCAGCATCGACTCATACCTATCGCGGTACCAGAATGTTGGCTACTACAGTTCGTCGCCATGCTTCACCGGTGGCGGTTGCACGGCAGCGCAAACACAAGCTCTCCGCGATGGGCAAACCAATAGTTCGGATGCACTGAAGCGGGCTAACGATGCTGTATTACGCGGAGTCGATCAGCAACAGACGGCAATGCAGGCCGATGCTCGCCAACTCATTCGCTTGCAGCAGCAGGCCCAAGGCGCAACGGGTCAAATGGCGGCAATTCAATATGCGAACCAGCTTGCGAGCTCACAAACGAACCAATTACTGCAAATTCGCGGCCTTCTTGTCGCGCAACAAAATGCCGAGGCAACCCGAGCGGCCGTGAGCACAGATCGCGAAGCACAAGAAGCGGCGTCTGCACTGCAACTTCGCAAAGGTACATTCAAGAAAAGTTCATCCGAAGGTTGGTAGGGAGAAAGTGCGATGACTCAAAATCGACTAGCGCTATCGGTGCTCACCATGATAATTTTTTTGACTGCGGGGTGCGGTCGTCAAGAAGCTAGCCCCGCATGTGTTGACTTGAACAAAGTGAAGGATGCACGACAACGCCAGGAACTTGCCACTAAGTGCCCGCGCCAGGGTGAATTCAAAAAAAGCCCATCCGAGGGCTGGTGAAGGAAAATTATGAACACTCAAATCTTACCGAAATACACAGCCCTGCTGCTCGTCCCCTTGGTAGGCTACTCCGGTGCCGCCGAAGCGGCCATCGACAATGCCGGAATATTGAACACCGTTCTTCATCGCTACCAGGATGCGTCCAGCGCGTGGGGAGGCATAATGGTCAATTACGCTTCCTGGTTATTCTGGGGTATGGCACTGTTAAGTATGGTTTGGACTTATGGAATGATGGTTTTAAAAAAAGCGGACATTCAGGAGTTCTTTGCAGAGACCATCCGTTTCTTTGGCGTAACAGGTTTCTTCTGGTGGATTCTTACGAATGGTCCGGCCATTTCCACGTCGATTATTCAGTCCATGCAAATGATCGGTGCGCAGGCTGGGGGGCTAGATGGAAAGCTATATCCATCGGGTATCGTAGATATGGGTTTTGATATCTTCTTCCGTGTACTCGATCAGTCGTCAGTTTGGTCCCCGCTCGACAGTGCTTGTGGCATGGTCTTGTCCGGACTCATCCTAGTTATCCTGGCGTTGATTGGGGTCAACATGCTTCTGCTGTTAGTTTCAGGCTGGCTGCTCGCTTACGGCGGTGTTTTCTTGCTCGGCTTTGGGGGTAGTCGTTGGACTACTGACATTGCCATCAGCTATTACAAAACCGTTCTGAGTGTCGGCGTACAACTCATGGCGATGGTGCTACTCGTCGGTATTGGGAAGTCCTTCCTCGATCAGTACTACAACGGCTTGAGTGCCGGCGTTAGCCTCAAGGAGATGGCGGTGATGCTGGTCGTTGCGGTCATCCTTTTGGCGTTGACCAATAAGATTCCACCAATGTTAGCGGGAATTGTTGGCAGCGGTGGGGGTTCGAGTGGTATCGGTAACTTCGGTGCCGGAGCGGCATTGGGTGCGGCCGGTATGGCAGCTACGGCGGCAGCAACCGCTGGGGCTGGTGCAATTGCAGGAGCATCCAGCGCAGCAGGCAGTGCATCTGCTCTGAAAGCAGCCTTCCAGTCCGCTCAAGAGAGTATGGCGGCTGGCGGTGGCAGTTCTGGTGCCGGGGGTGGTTCGAGCGGTGGTCGCGGCTCTAGCGGAGCTCCCGGTGGCAATTCTGGCGGCGGCTTCGCGGCAGCGATGGGTAATGCTGGTCGCTTTGCGGCAGACATGGGATCTAGTTTGGCGAAGGGTGCGAGTCAGGTCGCAAAAGAAAAGGCCGGCGCCATAAATGATGCAGCTCACAAGCAAGTTGCCGACACGACTGGCGGCAAAATCGGCTCTGCCATTCGCGAGCAAAGCTATTGGGCCAACAGTTCTGATGACAGTTCGCAACAGATAACCAGCAATGCAGATGCGTTACAACATAGCTTTGACGGTAACGCCCTTGGGGCTGGTGAAGAAGCGGAAAATGACGGCATCCAAACGGCAAGCATCAATGATGAAGTGGCTGCATTCGTTAATAAAACACCAAGGGAGGAATCATGAATACAGTGCTGACACATGAGCGTATCAAACAGTACGCCCCTATCCTGGACGAGTTACTAATTGTCGCGATAGAACAAAGCAAAGGACGCATACGCCGACCACGCCGAGAAATCCTGGAGTTCATCGACGCGATGACGGATATTTGTACTGTATTACAGTGTCAACTGGCGGGCGGCCCTCAAATAACACCTGATGCTATAAAGGCCATCAGGGTGAAAGCATGGCGCACACTATCAACCGAATGTAAAATATATTAGGTACCCGTTCGTTGACACTTGGGGGGCTTGCGTGCTTTGGCACATCCGCCTCTCCTATGCGATATGAAAAATTCGAAACACCATTAAATGACGGCAACCGCAGTTGGAAGAAATATGGGTTAGCCTGATTGGTGAGTTCGCGAGGAGCAGTCGTGATTTCAAAACGAGAAAAAATCGAGCGTCACGCAATAGTGCGAAATGCCCTCGCCAATCAACGCATTGAAGGCGTAGAGCCTGATGCTCAAGTCATCAAAGATGCCGAGAAGTGGGCATGCGGTGAAATCAGCATTGCCGAAGCAATCGCCAACTTCAAGGCCAAGCTACAAGATGAACTTTAATACATACCTTTCAATTCAAGCGTTGATTTGAGTGGGACAATTTCAGAGTTGCTTCAGTACACAGTGACAGTGAAACATTAGTTTCCCCGACGTCCAAAAGGAAGTATTTTGCTGTCACCAGACGGAGAGGTATCCCCACCAAACTTCGCCAGAGTAGAGCGAAGTTTGGCTAAGTCGTGAACCTCGGCGGCACCATCTAAATAATATGCAGGAAGTCCAGCAATCATTTCTATGTCGCGTGCTGATAAGCCAATATGCCTCGCAACGCCGTTAAGTGGCATCGTGCCAGATGACACCAATAATTCTACAGTGCGGCGCAAAAGGCGAGGACATTCTGGATTTCGCGCTTCATCGCCAGGTTCAGATTTAGCCCCCCAGCGAGCCGACCTTCTTTTAAACAAAGAAAGCTTTGCTTCCTCGTCGATCAAGCCCAGTGCATTCAATCGCATGATAATTGCGGCGACCGATACTCCCCATCGCTGCTTCAACAGTAACAAACTATCTAAACTAATCGGAGTGCGAATATCATTTGCAAAGCCCTCTGCTGGCAAAAGAAAAGCTCCAGCAAATCGGTGAGCCTGTTTCTCCATCTGATTATGTCGGTCACGCTCAGTGGCCCGCGGAATATGTTTGTGCAGCACCAAATGCCCTAGTTCATGAGCTAGGTCGAAGCGGCTTCTGAACGCATTGCCCTTGTCCGCCGATAGCAAAATGATTGGTCGACTTAGAGCGGTGCTCCATGCCGAAAGACCCTCGATCGGAGCAATCCCTGTTTCTTCTCGAACAAGAATAATGCCCGCGTTTTCAACAGCCAAAGCCAAATCTGGAATCGCTTGGCGGCCCAAGTTCCAAATTTTCCGACATTCTGCCGCAGCTAATTCGATGTCTGCATTTGATATCTGTTCTGGATCAACAAAAGCGCGCTCGGGTAAATTTAACGCTGGAAAGTCTACAAATTCGCTAAGACTATACGTTACGTCCTGTGCCCACTCCAGTCGCGCCTCTAACATCTGTCGAGCCGCCACATGTGCGGATGCGTTGCTACGGAACAGGGGAGTTGACCCTATAGACAAAGTGGGTCGTGTAAACCATTCAGGACTAACATTTACAACCTGCGCCAGTCGTTCTAATGCATCAGACTCGGGCGCCTGTACGCCCGACCGCCACTTGCTTACAGTGGCTGGTGATATACCTACCATTGTTGCTAACTGAACTTGAGAAAGCCGGCGCGCACTAAGAATCTGACTTAGGCGTTCCGGCTGAAACTCAGTAATACCACGGCTCATTCTTCAGCCCCATTTAATAATTTCTTATGAATAATTGTCTTCAGTATTGGATTCGCTTGGTCGTCCTGCACCGGCGTACTTTCATATCTCAAGACGTACTGACTAAGCGGCTCTCTAAAAAGCCAAGAAGTCATTTCTGCGTTAGGTACAGCGATATCGATAGATTGCGGCGATTCTGGAGAAATCCGCATCGAACCAGAGAAACTTGCAACAAAAAAAACGGCGCCCTCCACAACTGGACGCGAGTCATCAAAAAAACCTGGCTGCACAAGCGGCTCAATTTTGAAATTCGCATGGCACAATTTACGTCGAGTTTTGCTACGTTTAGCATTGTTCCATATCTTTGACGAGACATTGAGTCGGCTGAGAACGAAAATTCCCGATTGCCCCACGATCAAACTGTTTCCTCGCACTGGCGTTGGATTTGCATCTGCAGCTGCTAGAGCATCATGAAATGTCTCATTCATGTTGAAGTGCCGCATTTGTCCAAGGGCATGCGGTAAATGTCCTTTGTTCATCACACTTGCACTTTGATAAGCACGCAAGGCTCCCACTTGCAATGCATCCTCAACACCCATGATCAAATCACGAGGGATATTACTGACAAGCAAATTACCGACCGCAGTGTTCGAAAGAATCGACATGAGTAAATCCCTAGAATGATTTCGTTAAAAAGGATTTTACATGATAAATATTTCGTGTGTTGAGTTTTTTATCGAATTACGTGCGACCATTCGCAACTCATTTATCCTGGACACCACGTGTCGGCCAAAATCGGTTAGATCTTTGCACTTTAATTACCGTAGTCTTCATCCTTGGATAACCGTATGTTGTGTGGAACACTCGGACCGTAATGACCGGTCCTGCTGTTTCCCACATGCATGACTAATTTCGGGCTTTTCTTTTCTCCTGTCAATGCGACCTTATTGACCTCAGCCTGCATCCTGACGTAACCCCTGAGCATTTTTTCTCTGTACATGTACCAACCTTTTCGGCCTGGCACCTGAGCCATAACCTCCCCATATGCCGGCGTTTTTAACTTCCGGATAGTCTCGTTGTACTTTTGCTGCACCAGTGATTGGCGTCCTTCACGTTTGCTAACTACACGTGAAAATGAAGCGTACATTTCGTCTAACGGCCGAAGTAGCTCGTCGCCGTCAGCCGTCGACCACACCACATCTTCGAATTCATCGCTACGGTGTAAAACCGCTTTTTCATAGGGACGTTTTAACTCGACATTCGTTTGACGAATAGCCGCGTTCAACCCCGCATAAAAATGATCCCATGTCACCATCGTGCATGGTTCCTCATCCGTAAACACTTGCCACAATATTTGCTGCATGATCAGGTGAATATAGTAGGGAAATCCATCACTGATCAGGGCAATGCGCCAATTCACATCATTATCAACATCAAGGCCGAACGCCGCCGCCGCTTCTGTGACAATTTCTCTTCGCGCATCCCATCCAAGCCTGGGGAGTTCTATCGTAGCAATCTGACGGTGCGCCGAGGCATGAGCGCCCAGCAATTCCTCGCAAGACTGCCCAACCCCGGTGATTAGAAATTTGATGTTAATAGACTGATCACCAAGCTGTTTTAAGAGCGAGGCAAAACGGCTACGCTCTTTTGAGTCTGGGATCGCGTCAAATTCATCCAGTACGACTGTCGGCTTCCGGGAATGTTTTTCCGCGACTTGCTTTAATAATTCGGCCGCATCCCCCACAGTTTTTATCTGGGAAGCGAGGTCGAGGCCACTAACTTCGTCACCGGTTGACCATTTCAGCCCCCGCCATTCCATCGATACGGAATTTTGTGCCTTAACAGATTCATATTTTCTGCGCTTTAGAGCCTGAAGCGCGATATTCGCAATGATCGAAGTAAATGTTTCGTCCACGGCGCCGCCAACAGAGATTGGTTCAGCATCAGAGGTTTGATATTGTGCCGCGGCCGTTGCGGCGAGCGAGCTTTTTCCAACTCCCCGGTCACCGAAAATAAATACGTGGCGACCGGCCGAGAAAAGCGTGCGCTTGATTTCGACAAGAAAATCGTCCCGGCCTTTGAGATGCTCAATGCTTTTAATAGGCGTGGCCGGGTTAATAACAGTTGCTAATTTCTCACCAAACTCATCTTCTGTGTAGTTATCTATTGTCATTTTCGAAGCACCAATGAGACGCAGTGAAAAAACGGATTGTCGCCAACAAGATAGTTTCTAGTCGACAATCAAATGAAGCTGCCCGTAGAAAGAACAATGAATCTTGATCAAGCGTATGTAGCTTTGAGCGCATAGCAACATCACAATTGTACTGTATATAAATACAGCTTTATTTAATTTCGTCAAAAAATAGGCTAATAAGTTTGTCGCATTAAAAAACCGTTCATAAATCCACAGCCAAGTTTTGTTGCGAATATTTCGTTTGTTTCGTATAATTTGTTTACAATGATTTTGACGTAATCATTTGCTGTGGCAGAAATTTGAGTATCAAATTTCTGCCACAGCGAATGACACTTACAACGCTGCAAAGTTGTAAGCATTGAAGCCCTGGAGAAAATGACATGTCAAACGACCTTGATCTAGATATGGTCTTGGACAATAAAGAAGATGTGGAGCTTGCAAAAGCCGCACAGCGCTGCATCGTTAGCGCACTGGATCATTCTAAAGCGATCAATATCGCGATAATTGAAGATGGCGTCGAGCGGCATGATGGATCGCCTCTACTGCGCTTGCCCCCTAAGGTTTTGCGACTTATTGCCGACCTGCTTGGCTCATTAGCGCAAGGTAAGGCTGTCGCCATAATGCCGAAGGAGCTTGACGTTACGACGCAAGAAGCTGCCATGTTCCTGAACGTCTCCCGTCCTTTTCTCGTACGACTGTTGGAGGATGGCAAGATTCGATATCACAAGGTCGGAACACATAGAAGAATACGCTTTGAGGATGTAGTCGAGTACAAGGAAAACAGGCGGAAAATCTCACAAGATGCTCTGCAGAAGCTAACTGACCAAGCTCAAGAGCTGGATATGGGCTATTGATTAATGGCTGGATCTTATAGCTATACCGTCATTCTCGACGCCTGTGTTTTGTATCCAGCGCCGTTGCGAGATTTACTGTTGAGCCTTGCTGAGGCCGACGTATTTCGCGGGCGCTGGACATCGACAATTCATGACGAATGGACCAGAAATGTATTGGCTAATCGTCCGGATCTAAAACCTGACACCCTGAATCGCACTGTCGCGCTAATGAATGAGGCCGTCGATGACTGTTTGGTAGAAAATTACGAATATCTTATCGATTCCCTGTCGCTGCCAGACAAAGATGACCGACATGTTCTTGCCGCAGCTATTGTTGGGCATGCCGATGCGATAGTTACTTTCAATCTCAAAGATTTTCCTAGTGAGATTGCAAACGCACACGGCCTAGAAATATTGCATCCGGACGATTTTCTAGTTGCACAATATGGTTTGGCTCCGGTAAAAATGCTCAAGATCGTCAAAACGCTCCGTGAACGACTCAAGAATCCCCAACGAACGGCACAAGAGCTAATTGCTACGTACCTATCCCAAGGCTTGCCACAAACTTGTAAATTGCTGGAAGACGCAGTTGGGTTAATCTGACCGGCAGAATTACCCAAGTCTCTTAGCTAAGTCTTCGGCGCGTAAATGCGTATATCGCTTCAACATTTCAAGCGTCTTATGCCCTGTAATCGCGGCCACTTCCATAACATTTAACCCTTTTTCGAACAGGCGGCTTGTTGCTTCGTGGCGAAGATCGTGAAATCGCAAGTTTGCAATATTAGCTCGATGCGATTCACATGCCCGTTCAAACGCCTGACTCATAGATTCTGCTTGTAAGCTAAATACCTTGCCGCTGATCTGATGCGGCAGATTTTCTAATGCCTGAACTGCTGCGGTTGAAAGCGGAACAGTTCGAGGAACGTCAGATTTTGTTTTAGGTAGATAGGCAATCCGCTTTTTGAGATCAATATTTTCCCATTCAAGTGATGCCAACTCACCCCGGCGCATAGCTGTCTCAACAGCTAACGTGACGACCGTTCGAAGTTCTACCGATTCCGACACATCAAGAATTTTGTCGACCTCGGCCGGCGTTACCCGTCGATCACGGCCACGTGGTTTAATCGGCTTTCGGACTTGGGCTGTCGGCAGCCCGCCAGGCAACGCAATTCCCCAATCCATCGTCGCTGTTTTCAGAACGCGATTAAGCAGGTTAATTTCATGAATTACTGACTGCGGCCCGACTATTTTTAATCGCTTGTCGCGGAATTTAGCGATTTGTGTTGAGGTTAGGCTAGCGAGCTTGTAGTCGCCGAATGTTTCCTGCAATGTTTTGATACGTGACTTATCGGATTTTTCGCCACGCTTGGTGGGAAGCACTTCCGTTTCATAACGCTCCAAAACCTCCTTCACCAGTGTCGCTTCTGCCTCCGTGCGTGAGACAAAAACACCTCGTTCCATTTCCGACTCGATAATCGTTGCCCATCGCTCAGCATCGGCTCGGATGGAAAATGTCTTGGTTTGAGTTGGGTACCCGCGTTTACGGATCTGAACGTGCCACTGACGTTCACCCTTTTTGCGAATCGTCGCCATAAATTTGAAATAGGTGATTGCTAATTGCCACTAGTGTGCCAAATTTGTGCCAATAAATGCAATAAATCTTTGAAAGCCTTATAAAATATAACTATATTTTGGGCCTCCGAAGCCAAGGGTCGCTGGTTCGATTCCAGCCAGCCGCACCAATAAAATCAACAACTTACGATAACTCTCGTCAGCGCTTGATTACCTGAAAAATTTTCCCGGTCAGGCCAGCGACGACCAAAGATGTTGTGCCGCATAGGCACGCCATGGCCGCCAGGCTTCTGCTCGCGCGGTCAGTTCCTTTACGTTCGGCCGGACGCCCTCATGCAGCGCAACCGCATTCATCAACGCGACATCCGCCGCCGGAAACGCATCGGTCTCGCGCAGATGGCGGAGCGCCATGTAGTGCGCGGTCCAATCGCCTATGCCCGGCAGCGCGCGCAATTTCAGCACGGCTTCCTCCAGGCTGGCGCGTGTCTCCAGCAGCTGCGGGTCGGCCACCAGCGCTGCCGCTATCGCGGACATGGTTGCCGCGCGCGCTTTCGGCATGCCCAGCGGAGCCAGGTCGGCGGCCGCCACGCGCGCTGCTTGCGGAAATACGTGGGTCAATCCGGGCCGGTCCGGGCTGGGATCGCTGAGCGTTTCGCCGTGCTGCGCCACCAGCTTGCCCGCCAGCCTGATGGCGCCGGCCACGGTGATCTGCTGGCCCAGCACCGCGCGCATCGCCTGTTCGAAACCGTCCCAGCAGCCTGGTACGCGCAGGCCCGGCCGGGCGGCGGTCAGCCTGGCCATCAAGGGATCGGCCGACAGTTGCCGGCTGATGATTTCCGGATCGGCCGCCAGGTCGAACATCCTGCGCAGACGAGCGATGATGGCGGATAACGACGACAGTTGGGGAAAACGGATGGTGGCTTGCAGGGCATGGCCTTCGCCGGGCCGGACGGCAATCGTCCCATGCACGCCGTCGAGGCAGATGCTGCGGTAGTAACAGCCGTCGGCCACCAGTTCCACGCCGGCGATGGCACGCGCGCTCAGGAATGCCAGCATGGCCGGCCAGTCGTAGGGCGGACGATAGCGCAGCAGCAGCGTTACCCCGGCCTGCGCCGATTGCTCTGGCCGGCTGCCATGGCGCAATGCGCTTGGCGGGCGCTGGAACAGCTCAAGGAACACTTCGTTGAAACGGCGGATGCTGCCAAAGCCTGCAGCGAAAGCGATTTCGGTGATCGGCATGCGGGTTTCGTGGATCAGCTGCTTGGCCAGCAGCACCCTGCGCGTCTGCGCCACGGCTACCGGCGACGCTCCCAGGTGCTGGGCAAACAGGCGGCGCAATTGCCGCTCGCCGACGCCAAGGCGTTCGACCAGCGCAGCCATCCCGTTGTCATCCAGCGCTCCCATTTCGATCAGCGCCAATGCGCGCGTCACGGTATTGGATACGCCGCTGTTGGCAACCCCGCGCCAGGCGCCGGAATCGGGCGCCGCTTCCGGGCGGCAGCGCAGGCAAGGACGAAAACCCGCTTCCTGCGCGGCGGCGGCAGTGGGAAAGAACAGCACGTTTTCTGATTTGGCGGTACGCGCGGGGCAAATCGGGCGGCAGTAGATGCCGGTGGTTTTGACGCCGATGAAAAATCGTCCGTCAAAGCGCGCGTCGCGGCTGGCCAGCGCCCGGTAGCAGGTGTCGTGATCGAGTTCCATCGGACCATGATCGCGCCAATATTTATCAGTGTCTAGCGGTTTTCGGACATGGACATGATGCGGAAGAGTCGGTTTGCTGCGCCCTGAAAGCACACAGGGCGCGGGTTCACTTGCCGTTCAATGCTGACCACAATCGCGGCCCGCCGTCGCCGTAGCGATCATCGAAGCGCTGCAGCACGGCTTCGCGCACTGAATCCGACAAGCTCGGATATTTGTCGCCCTGCTCGATGGCGGCATATTCTTCGCCGGCCTTCGCACGATCCGAGGGAATATGGAATTTAACGATGAAATCCTGTTCCCACTGCTCCGTAACCTTGAGGACTAATGCTGCGCGCGCAGCGGGGTTGAGGACACTGAACTCGCCGACGCCAGCCGTAATGTGCTGCACGGTTTCTGTCAGCCCTTCCTCCGTCGGCGGGGCCTTGGTGAACTCTTTAACGGCATGTGAACTACTCGTCTTACTCATGTCACTCTCCTCAGGTTAAGTGATGCGATGGTGGACGGCCCGCTTGCGGCAGGCAAATGCTGCAAAATGATTAGGATGGATCTCCGCTTTTAATCAAGTTGCGTCGTTCAGGGCGCGGTGAAAAAACGTTCTTGCATTTCTTCCAGCCCCAGGGTGTGCAGTACTTCTTGCAGGCGCTCGGTCGGCCGCTTGCGCGGCAGGTCTTTGTAGCTGGCAATGATCAGTTCATTTTTCATGGAGTGCTCCCAGCCGACCAGTTCCGTGACGCTGACTTGATAACCATGTGCTTCCAGCTGCAGGCAGCGCAGCACGTTGGTGACCTGGCTGCCGAATTCGCGCGTATGCAGCGGATGGCGCCAGATTTCGGTCAGCGCTTCTTTCGCCAGCGATTTACCCTTGTTCTTCTTCAGTACGGAAGCCACTTCCGCCTGGCAGCAAGGCACCAGCACCATGAAACGCGCTTGTTTCTTCAAACCAAATTCGATCGCATCATCAGTCGCGGTATTGCATGCATGCAAGGCTGTGACGACATCGATGCGGCCAGGCAGCAAAGCCGATCCTATCGATTCCGCCACCGACAAATTGAGGAAGGACATGCCCGGAAACTCCAGGCGCTGCGCCAGTTCCTGCGATTTCTTCACCAGTTCTTCACGGGTTTCGATACCGAAAATGTGCGAGTCGTCGGTCAGCGTCTTGAAAAACAGGTCATACAGGATAAATCCCAGGTACGACTTGCCGGCGCCATGGTCGACCAGCTGCACCCCGCCCTGTTCTTGCTGGATCTCCTGCAGCAGCGGCTCAATGAATTGATATAAATGATATACCTGCTTGAGCTTGCGGCGGCTGTCCTGGTTCAATTTGCCGTCGCGCGTCAGGATATGTAACTCTTTGAGCAACTCTATCGACTGGCCGGGGCGGATTTCGTGCTTGGACGCTTGCGGGTTGAGGGAATTGGATTCTTGCTTGATACCGTTCATGGAACTTGCTTTCTGTCGGCCAGGCTTGCCGGCTATTCCACCAAGTATAACGGCTTCGACCGCATGAGGTCTCCAATGCGCCGCGATCCGTCCAAAAAAAACCGTCAGGGCGGCTGCTCTATCTTGCCCATCGTGCAGGAATACCTGCCCAGTTCGATGTCGTTGCGCAGGCCCATTTTTCTCATCGCCGACGCTTTTTGCAAACCCACGGTCTTGACGCTCTTGTTAAGCCGGTCGGCGATTTCCCGCAGGCTGTTGCCGACCACGTACATCTTCAGCACTTCCGTTTCGCGCCTGGTCGGCAGCCTGCCGTTAGGACCTTTTTTCAGCATCCGCAGCGCTGACTTGGCGATATACGGCGCCGCGGGCGAACCTTCCTGCATGGCGCGGCCGAGCTCGCCGATCTCGTCGCTTTTGTGCACCAGCCCTTTCACGCCGCAATGGACGATCTGGTACAGCACCGCCGGTATGTCGATCATCGTCAGCACGATCAGCTCCAGGGACGGGTAATCGTGCTTCAGCTGGCAGAACAACGCGCAGCCGCAGCCGATGCGATTCATCGGCAATGAAAATTCCGTGACCAGCAGGTCGCATGGCGTATCTCGCAATCGCTCCGACAGTTCTGCCGTCGAGGAGACTGCCGCCACTACGGTAAAGCCCGGCATTTGCTCGATATATTGGCGTGTCCCGGAAATGATGGCCGGCTGGTCGTCGGCCAGGATGATCCTGATCATGAAATTGTCTCTCCACGGCTGGTGAATGATGTCTACCTTGGCGTCCGCCTTGGTGTCCTCTTTATAGGTTTCTACTTATCGTTATTGAATAGGAAGTATCAGGTTTACATATTATTAAATATATAAGTAAATTTCGTAATTTCGTAGTCTAATAAACAAGGTAACAATGGAATAACTAAAATCGATCTCGCTGCAAACCGCGCTGGCGCGTTTTGAGATTCTTCCGGGCCGGCTCCGATCCTGTCTGTTATTTTCTGTGGAGTAATCATTGTGAAGATTGTTCTGGCGGACGATCACCCCGTATTTACCGCAGGGGTGCGCAATTACCTCAACCATGTGCCGGATTGCCGCGTCGTGGCCAGCGTGACCAGTTCGGATGCGCTGGTCAGATGCCTGGAATCGACGCCTTGCGACCTGGTCATCACCGAATTTTCGATGCCGATGGTGCGCGTCAGCGACGGTTTGCACCTGCTGTCCTATATCAGGCGCCATCATCCGCAAACCTGGCTGGTGGTGCTGACCATGAATGCGTTTCCGCTGGTGCTGTACCAGATCGTCAATAGCGGCGCGAACGGCTTGTTGCACAAAAGCGATGAAATCCCCGAACTCGGCAAGACCATCCGCCACCTGGGCAACGGCTCGCCTTATGTAGGGCCGTCTTTCCAGGCCTTGTTGCAGAACGGTATCAACGGCCAGGCCAAAAGCCGCATTCCGAGCCCGCGCGAAACTGAAGTGCTGCGCCTGTATGTGGCGGGCAACAGCTTGCGCGATATTGCCCAGCGCCTGAGCAAGAGCGTGAAAACGGTCAGCTTGCAAAAAGCGTCGGCGATGAAGAAACTGGGCCTGGACAGCGACATCGCACTGGGCCGCTACTGCGCCGCGGTGAGCGGCGATATCGTCCAGCCGCCGGGGTGCGGCGACTGGTTTCAGACGGATAACGAGGACAGCGATGAGGGTGAAGGAAGCTGACGCGGTTCAGGGCTGCAGCCTGAGGTCAAAAATCTGCGTCATCGCCACCCATTTTTCTCCGGCAGGGGTCCACGGGGTGGCGGCCTGGAATTCCCACATCAGGGTTTCCCATTGCTGCACCTTGGGATTGCTGCGCGCGGCTTCGGCCATGCGCTCCGGGCTGTAAACCGCGTCGTCGGTTTCCATCAGCATCACCAGGCGCGTGCCAAGGCGATAGATTTCCATGCCGAGCACGCCATGCAGCCGCAGATGGACCGCGATCTCGGGCCAGATGTGGCGGTGCAACTCCTCATAGCGGCCGATCAGGCCAGGATCGTCCTTCAGGTCCAGCGCCAGGCAGTAACGCATATTGTCGAAGCTCGCTAACTAGATAGAGTGTAGGGTGGCTGCGCGGGGGGCGCAGGTCAGTTGGACCAGCCGCCGTCGATCACATGGATCGCGCCGGTGGTAAACGCCGATTCATCCGAAGCCAGGTACAGCGCCAGCGCGGCGATTTCTTCGGCCTTGCCCACCCGTCCCATCGGCTGGCGGGCGACAAACGCGGCTTCGATCTGTGCGATATCGACGTCTTGCTGGCGCGCCTGTTCGGCAATCCGCTGCCGCAGCGACGGCGACTCGACCGTGCCGGGACAAATCGCATTGCAGCGGATGCCCTTGGCGACAAAATCCGCCGCAACCGCCTTGGTCAGGCCGATTACTGCCGCCTTGGTGGCGCCGTAGACGAAACGGTTGGGCACGCCTTTGACGCTGGAGGCCGCCGACGCCATGTTGATGATGGAGCCGCCGCCCTTGGCCAGCATGCCAGGCAGCAGCGCGCGGATCAGGCGGTACATGGAAGAGACGTTGAGATCCCATGAGAAATCCCAATCCTGTTCGCTGCAATCAAGGATGCTGCCGTGATGGACAAAACCGGCGCAATTGAACAGCACGTCAAAACTTTGCTCCGCTTGCGCCAGCGCCGTCACCGCGGCGGCGTCGGTGACATCGAGCTGCACCGTCCGCAGCGGATGGCCGGCGGCGCTTGCGGCACTGGCGGTTTCCGCCAAAGAACCGGGGTTGATATCGGCCGCCAGCACCTGCGCTCCTTCGCGTGCAAACATCAGGGCGCTGGCGCGGCCGATGCCCTGCCCGGCCGCAGTCACCAAAATGCGTTTTCCTTGCAATCTCATACGGCTGCCTCCGATTTTCTGGATTTACTCGGGTTAATATTTTATACTGAAAAGGTTCATTGGCTGGACCAATACTAGCACAGCGGAAATTCAGCGAGCAACCGGACCGGCAACCCGCTGCCGTCATTTATTGACGACCGGACGGGCGCCGACGCCATTTGCCTAGGTTCACAGCAATCGCGCCGTGGCACAATATGAAAAATCTCTTTCCTTACTGCCATGCCCATACAAGTTATACATAACCGCCGCCTGTACCAGCAAATCGCCGACCAGCTGCGCGACATGATCGACCGCGGCGAATACGGTCCCGGCGACAACCTGCCGCCCGAACGCGAACTGGCCAAGCAGTTCGGCGTCAGCCGCACTTCGGTGCGCGAAGCCCTGATCGCACTGGAAGTGATCGGCATCGTCAGTGTCCGCGTCGGCAATGGCGTGATGGTGTTGCCGCGCAATGAAGACGAAGCAGCGCGCAACAACGGCAACCAGGCGCCGGCCCTGCAGCAGGCAGCGCACCGTAGCGGCTGGGAAATCGATCCGGAGCTGGACCTGGAAATCAACCTGGGACTGGATGATGAAATCCCGCCGTTCAAGCTGCTGCAGGCGCGGCGCCTGGTGGAACCCGAGACGGCGGCGCTGGCCGCGGTCAACGCCAGCGATGAACAGCTGCGCAATATCGCCGAGGCGTATGCACGCAATGTCGAGGATAACCGCAGCGGCTCGCATACCCATCCCGGCGACCGCCTGTTCCATATCCGCATCGCCGAGGCCAGCGGCAACCCGGCTTACCTGCTGCTGGTCAGCCACTTGCTGGGACGCAAATACGGCATGATGTTCCAGCGCCTGCAAACGCTGTACAGCTCGAAAGACATGCCGAACCGTTCGGAACATGAACACCAGCTCATCCTGGAGGCGCTGCAGGCGCGCGATGCGGTGGCGGCGCGGCGCGCCATGCGGGCGCACATGGATTCCGTGGTGCGGATCTTTTCCCGCTCGGTGCCCGAGCAAAGACACTAGGGCCGGGTCAGATATCCACCGGATCCACTTCCAGCGACCATTTGGCGCGCGTCCTGATCTGCCGCAGCTGGGCCATCCAGTCCGTCAGGAAAGCCTGCAGGCCGGGGCGCGACGGGCACTCGATCAGCAATTGCGCGCGGTCGACGTTGGCGACCCGGGTCATGGTCATCGGAATCGGATCATGCATGGTGATGCCGCCGTGCTCGATGCAATTGGCCGCCTGCTGCAAGAACTCGATCGCGGTTTCCAGCTCCTTCGCCTCGGCCCTCAGCAACGCTTGATAAATATAAGGCGGCAAGCAGGCTTGCGCACGCTCCTCCAGCAGTGAAGTGGCGAAGCGATCGTAATCGTGGGCGATCACCGCCGCGTACAGGGGATGCTGTGGATAACGCGTCTGGATCAGCACCTCGCTGGCGCTGCCGCCCTCTTTCTGCGCCGCGCGGCCGGCGCGCCCCGCCACCTGCATCAGTTGCGCAAACAGGCGCTCGCTGGCGCGATAGTCGTGGGAAAACAGCGCCGTGTCGGGATTCAGGATGCCGACCAGGGTCAGGTTCTTGAAATCATGCCCCTTGGCGACCATCTGGGTGCCGATCAGGATATCCACTTCGCCCCGGTGCACGCTGTCGAAAGCAGCCTGCGCGCTGCCTTTGCGGCGCGTCGAGTCGGCATCGATGCGCAGCACCCGCGCTTCCGGGAACATCGCTTGCAGTCCCTCTTCCAGCCGTTGCGTGCCGCGCCCCAGCGGCTGCAGGTCGACATTGCCGCAGGTCGGACAGGATTTCGGGATCCTCAGCTCCAGGCTGCAATGATGGCAACGCAGGCGGTGCTCGGGTTTATGCAGCACCATGAAAGAGGTGCAGCGGGTACAGTTGCTGACCCAGCCGCAGGCGTCGCAGGCAATTACCGGGGCGTAGCCGCGCCGGTTCAGGAACAGCAGCGACTGTTCGCCGCGCTCCAGCCTTTGCTTGAGGGCGCTGACCAGGGTCGAGGTCAGTCCTTCGCTGGGTTTGTCGCGCTCCATGTCGATCCGGCGCACCAGCGGCAACACCGCATCCTTGACCGCGCGCTCGCGCAGTTCCAGCTTCCGGTAGCGTCCCGATTGCGTGTGGTGCCAGGTTTCCAGCGACGGCGTGGCCGAGCCCAGCACGATCGGGATCCCCAGCTGGTGGGCGCGCCACACGGCCAGGTCGCGCGCTGAATAACGCAAGCCCTCTTGCTGTTTGTAGGATGGATCGTGCTCTTCGTCGATGACGATCAGCTTCAGGTGCGGCAGGGAAGCCAGCACCGCCAGCCGGGTGCCGAGGATGATCCGCGCTTGCCCCAGGTGCGCCGCCAGCCAATGGCGCATGCGCTCGCCTTCCGCCAGGCCGCTGTGCAGGGTCGCCACCATCACGCCGGGGAAACGGGCGCGGATGTTCCCCTCCAGCTGCGGCGTCAAATTAATTTCCGGCACCAGGATCAGGATCTGCGACGGGTTGTCGGCGCCGCCTTCGTTGTGCGCCAGGATCTGCGCCGCGGCCTGCAGGTAGACTTCGGTCTTGCCGCTGCCGGTGACGCCGTACAGCAGCGTCGGCGCAAAACCGCTGGCGCCGGCAATCGCGTCGGCAGCCTGCTGCTGCGCCGGATTCAGCTGCGCCACGTCGATCGGCGTGGCGTCGTGCGCGGCGCCGCTTTGCTGCAACTTCTTCAAGCCGCGGTCCAGCGCCACGGTGGTCAGCGCACGCAGGTTTTTCGGCAGGCCGGGCAGCGCCACTTCGCCCAGCGGCCGCTGATAATAATCGGCGGCAAAACGGCACAAGGCCAGCCATTGGGGCGACAGCGGCGGCAGCTGGTGGCGCACCGCTTGCACGTTTTTCAATTTTTCGGCGGGAACGTCGCTCTCGGCGCTGGTGCCGACGATCATGCCGACCACTTCCCGCCGGCCGAACGAAAGCTGGACCAGCTGCCCGATTTGCGGCGTAGGCTCGCTGTCGTCGCTGGCCTGCCAGCGATAGTCGAAACTGCTATCCAAGGGAGTATCGAGGACGATTTGGAGAATGCTTTGTTTCACGAACTTAATGTAATTCCCGAGGAAATAAGCTAACTATCGGTTTCATAAGTGCTTTTAAAAATATCCACAAGATCTGTGGATAACTTTGTGGACAAGGTTGCGTAAACAACCTGAAAGCGCCTGTTTACGGCATGTTCAGGCTCTTGCCCAAACCAGTATCAATAAAAATACTATTTACAATCAAAGACTTAAATTGATCATTCCAGAAAGCAAAAAAATTTCCGTCCTTAAAAAAAATCCTTGCGGAAACAAAATTATGTGCATAACTAAATTCGAGACGCCCCAAAACAAAGCATAAAAAGGTAACAACCGGGAAATGGCAAGGTAACAATCCTGGCTACATTCAAATCCATCCCAATGCACCACCATGTCACTTTTTGAGGCAGCATCGCCTAGTTTCGCACCGGAAAAATTAGCCCGGTGTCAACTGAGGGAAATTGAGGGTAAACCCTAATTTCTAAGATTCCACTTAATGTAAAACATGAGGAAGTGCCCTAAGCATCGGTTTCATAAGCGCTTTTCAAATTATCCACAATGTCTGTGGATAACTTTGTGGGTAACCTGCTCTTGACAGGCTGCAGCCTCATATTTGATGCGGGTTTCAATAAATTGCCTAAACTAAAAGCAGAAAATAAACCATTTAAAATCAAACACTTACAAAACAGACTCAAGTGCAAAATAAAAAATATAGATATAAATAATTTCCGTGGTGCAGCAGATTTATTTTGTGCATAACTATCGCGCGCCAATCTCCGGATTGCTTACGAATGTGTTATGCGTGACGTTGCGTAACAGCGTGCTTCAGCAAGTAGCAGCCTTTGCCTGGCGCCGGCAAGCTTCTATCCGCGCAATTTACGGCTGATTTCGTGGACCGCTTCCACCATGACGGCAACCGATTCCGGCGGCGTGAATTGCGAAATGCCGTGACCCAGGTTGAATACATGGCCGCTGCCGGTTTGCGGTGCGCCATAGGAGTTCAGCAGGCGCTCGACTTCGCTGCGGATCTGTTCCGGATTGGCAAACAGCACTGCCGGATCGAGATTGCCCTGCAAGGCGACGCGCTGGCCGATACGGGCCCGCGCCTCGGCCAGGTTGACGGTCCAGTCGAGGCCGACGGCATCGGCGCCGATATCGGCAATCTGTTCCAGCCACAGGCCGCCGCCCTTGGTAAATACGATCGCCGGAATCGGCACGCCGTCCTTTTCGCGCTGCAGCTGGGACACCACCTGGCGCATGTAATTCAGCGAAAACTCCTGGTAAGCGCCATCCGCCAGCGCCCCGCCCCAGGAATCGAAAATCATCACGGCCTGGGCGCCGGCGTCGATTTGCGCATTCAGATAGGCCGCTACCGCCGCCGCATTGGTGCTCAGCACGTGGTGCATCAGGTCAGGGCGGTTGTACAGCATGGTCTTGACGGTATGGAATTCGCGCGAACCCTCGCCCTCGACCATGTAGCAAGCCAGGGTCCACGGGCTGCCGGCAAAACCGATCAGCGGCACCCGGCCGTTGAGTTCCGTGCGGATTTGCGTAACCGCCTTGAACACATAATCCAGCTTGCCCAAGTCAGGGCTTTGCAGCGCCATCACGTCCTTTTCATCGCGCAATGGGCGATAGAACTTAGGGCCTTCGCCGTCGGCGAAATACAGGCCCAGGCCCATGGCGTCCGGCACCGTGAGGATGTCGGAGAACAGGATCGCGGCGTCCAGCGGGAAACGGTCGAGCGGCTGCAGCGTGACTTCGGTAGCGTAGTCGGGATTGGTCGCCAGTCCCATGAAGGATCCGGCGCGGCTGCGGGTTTTACGGTACTCCGGCAGGTAGCGGCCAGCCTGGCGCATCAGCCACAGGGGCGTGTAGTCGGTTGGCTGGCGCAACAGCGCGCGCAGGAAAGTATCGTTCTTGAGCGGAGCGAATTGTGACATAAGAGGCAATCTGGATGCGTGTGATAACGCCTCATTATCTCACCCAAACCGGCGGCCGCGACAGCGGTTCCTCGCATGCCATGCATATGTCTGCGATTACCCCGGTTGCCGGTGCACCGCCACCATGTCATCCAGGAACGCTTGCAGCACTTCGCCGCGGCTCGATTGGCGGCGCACGACCATGTGCAAGGTGACCTCATAGGACAGCAGCGCCGGATTGAGCGCCGCCAGCAATCCTTGCTCTACCAAAGGCGCGGCGAAGTGCCGGGGCAGGAAACCGAGATGCTGTCCCGACAGGATCAGGACCGCGACCGCTTCCATGTTGTCGGCCAGCGCCGTCACGCGCGCCGGCGAAAATACGCCGCCCGGGCCGTCGGCCTCTGGCAGCGGATAGCTGCGCCAGACCCAGTCGTGCTGCGCCAATGCCGCGGTCGTCAGTTTTCCGGCCTGCTTGAACAACGGATGCGCGGCGGCGCAGTACGCCACCTGGTGTTCCGTATACAACGGCAGGTATTCCAGGCTCGGCAGACGATGCCAGAAATAGCCGATGCCAAGGTCGAGGCGGCTGTTGGTCACCTCTTCTTCCAGCTGGCCGGGAGCCAGCACCGCCAGCGACAGCATAACCGCCTCATCCCGCGCGCGAAAGCGGGCGATGGCCTGGCCCAGGCGCGCGTTGGCGCTCATGGCGGCGTGGCCGATCAAACCCAGGTGCAGCTGCCCGGCCAGCTTGCGGCCGATCTGGCGCGCATCGAGGCAAAAGTGGTCGATGTTTTCCAGCAGCCGGCGGCTGGACTGGGCGAACTGCTCGCCGCGCGGCGTCAGCCGGAATCCGGCCCGGCCGCGCTCGCACAAACGGAACCCGAGCCGGGTTTCCAGCGTCGCCAGCTGGGTGCTGATGGTGGACTGGCTGACGTTCAGGGCGGTCTGCGCGGCGGAAATGCCGCCGGCGTCAAGCACCGACAGGAATACACGGATAAGGCGCAGGTCGAGGTCGGATAGCTGATTGAGCATGCCAGGTCGGAAATAATGAAGTCAGGTCGATCATACATCTATCCTGATCAATGTAAATATTCGATTACACGCATTTTTATTAATGTTATTTGCGGCTAGAGTGGCTGGTATTCAATCCCCCCATCCCTTCCCGGAGACGACCATGTCGGAAACCCCTCTCTATCAACCGCTAGGCGGCAACGACATGCCGCGTTTCGGCGGCATCGCCACCATGATGCGTTTGCCGCACGTCGCCAGCAGTGCGGAACTGGACGCCTGTTTTGTCGGCGTACCGTTCGACCTCGGCACCTCGAACCGCTCCGGCACCCGCTTCGGCCCGCGCCAGATCCGTACCGAATCGGTGCTGCTGCGGCCTTACAACATGGCGACCCGCGCTGCGCCTTTCGATGCGCTGCGCATCGCCGACCTGGGCGACGTCGCGATCAATCCCTACAACCTGCTGGATTCGATCAGGCTGATCGAGACCGCCTACGACAGCATCGTCGCCTCCGGCTGCCGTCCGATCTCGCTGGGCGGCGACCACACCATTGCGCTGCCGATCCTGCGCGCGCTGCACCGCAAATACGGCAAGATCGGCCTGATCCACGTCGACGCCCATGCCGACGTCAACGACACCATGTTCGGGGAAAAGATCGCGCACGGCACGCCGTTCCGGCGCGCGGTGGAAGAAGGCTTGCTGGATTGCCGGCGCGTGGTGCAGATAGGCTTGCGCGGCACCGGCTACACCGCGGAAGATTTCGACTGGTGCCGCGACCAGGGTTTCAAGGTGGTGCAGGTGGAAGAATGCTGGAACAAATCGCTGGCGCCGCTGATGGAAGAAGTGCGGGCGCGCGTGGCGGGCGGCCCGGTCTACCTGAGTTTTGACATCGATGGCATCGACCCGGCCTATGCGCCCGGCACCGGCACCCCGGAAATCGCCGGCCTGACCGTGCCGCAGGCGCTGGAAATCATCCGCGGCGCCTGGGGCCTGGACATCGTCGGCGCCGACCTGGTCGAGGTGTCGCCGCCTT
Source organism: Collimonas rhizosphaerae (assembly GCF_038896935.1). Taxonomy (NCBI): domain Bacteria; kingdom Pseudomonadati; phylum Pseudomonadota; class Betaproteobacteria; order Burkholderiales; family Oxalobacteraceae; genus Collimonas; species Collimonas rhizosphaerae. Next base: position 232,804 of record NZ_JBANDC010000008.1, on the reverse strand, counting down.
ACGATCCGGTTGGCACCACTGCCCTGCTGGGCGCCAACCTGGCGTATGAAATGCTGTGCGTGCTGCCAGGCGTGCCGCGCCGCTAGCCGCGCTTATTCATCGTCGCGCCACGGAATGGTCCACTCTTCGCCGCGCACCGTCGTGATGTATTCCGGCCAGCGGTACTGGTGCGGCACCTTGAAATCCTTCGGCAGCAGCGGCGCCTGCCAGTTGCTGCCGCCGATGCCGCCGCCGGTGCGTTCCTTGAATTCATCGCCGGCGGCCTGCAACAGCACCGGGTTGCTGAACAGATCGACCAGGGTTGCCGCGATGGTCTTGGTGGCGGACTGGATCATCGGATCGATGGTGGCGGGAATTCCGCCGAGCGCGTTGGCTACCCAGTCCGGGTATACAAAGCCGCGCGGCGCCGCCAGCATCGGCCGCGCCACATACAGCCGTACGGTCGGGCAATGCCAGGTGTAGTCGGTGTAATCGTCCGAGGTCAGGTATTTTTGCCAGGCCGGCATCTGCTTGCGCAATTCGCGCTCGCAGTCTTCAGGGTCGATCAATTCTTCGGTGACCGCCAGGAACGGTTTTTCCATCGCTTCGTGACCGAGGTTGCGCTGGATTTCCTGCGCGATGCGAATCGCTTCGCCGTCCCACCTCGGCGGCCCGGCCAGCACCATGTTGTCGTAGGTGGCGCGCGCCATCACGTGGTTCGGCAAGCCGCCGCGCGATTTGCTGACCCAGGTTTTCTTCCATTCGCAGAAGGTTGCCTTGGCGGCAGCTTCGGCATTGTTGTCCATTACCTGGCTGATGATCTCGGCCTGTTCGACAGAGTCGGTGCGCAGCATGAAATTGATTTGCGACACATGCGGCGTCAGGTTATCGGCGGTGGCCTGGCCGGCGCACAGGATCGCTTCGTTGAAACTCCACAGGCCGGTGGCCGGCAGCATCGAGCGGCGCAGGCTCTCGTTGAGGTTGTAGAACAGCACCAGCGCATCGCTGGCGCCGGGAGCGCGCGCGGCCAGGTGGTTTTGCGGGATCGGGCTGAACTTGTCGGCGGCGATCCAGTTTTCCGGCGCGTCGCAGGTGAAGGTGTAGATATAGTTGTAGCCGACGCCGCAGTGGGCGTCCCAGACCGTGGTATTACAGAGCGGCAGCATGTAAGTCGGATGGAAACTCACCGCCGCGTCGAGCGTGTCGTAATAACCCTTGGCGGCGTGGATGGGTTTCGATGCGCGCAATTTTTCAGCCGGCTCGCCAAACACCTTGAGCGTGCCCTGGATGCCGGATTTCAGCATGGCGTCCCGCGCCGCCAGCGCGCCGCCGAGCGCGCTGATGCCCAGCGCCGAATGCGGATCGGTATGGCCCGGCGCGTATTTGGACAAACCCGCGCGCGGCTCCTTCCTGGTCGATGCCGCCTGGCAGTTGCCGGGCACCGCATCGTACTCGGCATAGGTGGCGATGGTGGGACCGGCGCCGTTCTTGAAAGTGGCGACAAACGCGGTCGGCATGCCGCCGCTGCCGGTTTCGACCTCGAACCCGTATTCGCGCAATTTGGCGACATACCAGGCGCTCGACTTGTATTCGCGGAAAGCCGGTTCGGCGTAGTGCCAGATGGTCTGGTGCCAGTCCGACAGCTGGCGGGCGTTGTCGTCCACCCAATCCAGCGCGTTTTGTTTTGCTTCGGTAATCATGCCCGTCTCCTGAGTAGTTGCATGGCTGCCGATGCATACTAATCACGATGTACGCCATGCCATAATTAACGGTCATCTGTTTTGTCGATAACGCCCTGCTTCGCGCCTACCCTATGACCCTGGAAAACCTGCTGGTATTCGCCACCATCGCCGACTGCGGCAGCCTGTCCGCGGCCGCGCGCCGCCTGGGCAAGGCGCAGTCGACGGTCAGCACCGCGCTGTCCAATCTCGAAGTGGACACGGGTACGCGCCTGTTCGAGCGCGACCTGCATCACCTGGCCCTGACCGCGGACGGCGCGGTGCTGCTGGGTTTCGCCCGCTCGACACTGACCGCGGCCGGCAACCTGGAACGCAAGGCGCACAGCCTGAGCGCAGGCCATGGCCATCGCCTGCGTCTGGGCATCGACCAGGCTTTGCCGCTGGCCCGCAGCCATGCCTTGTGCGCGGAGCTGGAACGGCGTTTCCCGCAGCTGCAGCTGGAATTGTTCCGCCCCACCAGCATCGACGCCACCGACCTGATGCGGCGCGGCTTGCTGGATATTGCCATTGCAGTCACGGTCGATCCCATGCCCAGCGACTTCAACGCCTGCTCGCTGGGCCAGCTGCAATTCGTGCCGGTGGCGGCAGCCGGCCATGCGCTGAGCCGCCTGCCGCAAGTGCATAACGGCGACCTGGCGCAGCACCGGCAATTGCTGGCTTCCAGCCGCGACGGCGGCGACGCATCCATCTTCGGCCGCTACAGCGAAATCATGTGGCGCATCGAAAGCCCGGAATTGCTGCTGGACCTGCTCAGGCGCGGCATGGGCTGGGCCTTCCTGCCGCAGCACGCAATGCAGGAAAACGGCGTGCGCGAGGGCTTGAAAATCCTGGCGCATGAATACCAGGAGCCGGCTTTCCTGAAAAGCGTCGACCTGATCTGGAGCAAGCAGGAGCAGCAAAGCGAAGCTGCGCGCTGGCTTAGCAGCGATCTCGAATGGGCTCGCTCAGCGATACCCGCCGGCTAGATTCATGAACATGAAGTAAGTGCCTGCACTCAGCCATAGATAGCTGTTATCTGTATCTTTGCTTGAATTCGCGTGGGCTGACACCCTTGGCCGCGCGGAACTGGCGGTTGAAATGGGCCAGGTTGCGGTAGCCCGCTTCCTGCGCAATCACCCCTATCGCCTTGTCGGTCTGGATCAGTTGCTGGCAGGCGCTGCCTATCCGCAGCTGGGCCAGGTAAGCGGTTACCGTCAGCTGCGTGTGGCGCTTGAAGAAGCGGTGGAAAGCCCCTACCGACAGCGCCGCGCGCTCGGCCAGCAGCTCTACCGGCAGCGCCGCCTGGAAATGGGCGTGCATATAGTCCAGCACCCGTCCCATGCGCTGGCGCTGCGTATCCACCGCGATCGCGGCGGAAGCCACCGAAGCCAGCGGCTGCGCCAGTTCGTCTTGCGCCAGCAGCAGCAACAACTCCAGCAAGATGGGCAAGCGCTGCGCCGGCGCCAGTTTTTCCATGCGCAGCATGAGCGGCCTGGCGCGGGCCGCGGTGGCGGCGGAAAACTGCAATCCCCTGTCGGCCCGCTTGCCCAGCTGCAGCAGGCCGGCCAGTTCTGGCAAGCTGGTTTGCAGCTGGACCAGCCAGTCGCGCGAAAACCAGACCACCACCGCCAGCATCTGCTGCGCCGGCGCGATCCGCTCGCTGGCCGACCAGGTGTGCGGCAGGTTCGGCCCCAGCAATATCAGGTCGCCATCGCCGAAATCGGCCAGATGGTCGCCTACGTAACGCTGGCCGCGCGCGTTCAAGGTCAGGGTCAGCTCGAACTCTGGATGGTAATGCCAGAGAAACGGCAACTCGGGCAATTCGCGCCACAACAGCTGCCAGGAATGGCCGGGAGACAGGGTAAGGTGCTCATATTGCGGTCGCATTCTGACCTTCCGATGGATAATTACATCAGGATAGTATCAATAAGCGGCAGTTGCGGCGAAATCGGCTGGCGTCCGACGGCAGAGAATCGAGCTGCAATCAAACCAGGCCCAGCCGACAACACCAACCCGGAGACCTTCATGAACCAGCCTTACGCTGCCGCCAAGCAACCTCTCAGCAATCCATCCGTGCTCTACCCCGACCAGGAGCAGCTGCGCGACATACGGAAAACCCTGCCGCTGCGGGTATTGTCGGCCGCCGATTTCCAGCACTGGCAAACCTATGGCTACGTCATCGTCAAGCAGGCTGTCAGCGCCGAACAGGTACAGCGCACGGTCGATTTTTTGTGGGAGTTCCAGGAGCTGGACCGCAACGCGCCCGACACCTGGAACCGCGCGCAACTGCGCGACCATGAAATGAAAGAGCTGAACGGCTCCGGCATGGTCGAGGCTTATCACCACCAGGCGTTCTGGGACAACCGCCAGACGCCGCGCATGGTCGACGCCTTCGTCGACATCTGGGACCGCGAAGACCTGTGGGTAACCATAGACCGCGCCAACCTGAACACGCCGAACCAGGGCGCGCGGCGTTTCGGCGGCTTCATCCACTGGGATGCCGACACCTCGCTGGAGCCGCTGCCGGTGAATGTGCAGGGCGTGCTGGCGTTATCGGATACGACGCCGGAAAGCGGCGGTTTTCAATGTATTCCTGAGCTGTTCAAACATTTCGCCGAGTGGCGCAAGACTGCGCCCAAGGATCGCAACCCGTGGCGCCCGGATGTGGAATCGCTGCCTTGGCAAGTGCGGTTCGTACCGATGCAGGCGGGCGACCTGCTGATTTTCAACAGCCTGCTGGCGCACGGCATCCGCCCCAACACCTCGGCCGACCAGGTGCGGCTGGCGCAGTACATCGCGTTTACGCCAGCGCGCGAGGAAGAAGCAGAATTGAGAAATTGGCGGGTAGCAAGCTGGACGCAGCGGACGCCGCCGGACAGCTACGCCTTTCCCGGCGACCCGCGCGAATGGGAGAAGACCCGCTATCCCTTGGCGCAGCTGAGCGAGCTGGGCGAGAAGATCCTGGGCAAGAAACCCTGGTAAGAACAGGGCCGGCGCTTATTCGCTAGGGGTCATCGCCAGGCCGTTGTTGCGCTCGATCGAAGCCGACCACAAGGTCAAACCCAGCGCCGCGACCACTACCACCACGCCGACGTAAGGCAAGGTGGTCAGCTGGAAGCCGGCGCTGATCGCCATGCCGCCGAACCAGGCGCCGCTCGCATTGCCGAGGTTGAAAGCGCCCTGGTTCAGGGTCGAAGCCAGGTTAGGCGCGGCGCTGGCGCGTTCCACCACCAGCATCTGCAGCGGCGGCACGATCGCAAACGCCAGCACGCCCCAGATGAAGATCGTGATCACCGCCGGCAGCGGCGTGCGCATGGTCAGGGTGAATACCGTCAAGACGATCGCCAGCGCCACCAGGAACCAGATCAGCGACTGCATCAGGCGCCAGTCGGCCAGCTTGCCGCCAAGCGCGCTGCCGACTGTCAGGCCGAGGCCGAACACCAGCAGCACCAGCGTCACGGCATGCGGCGTCAGCCCGGTGACGTCTTCCAGGATCGGCGTGATGTAGGTGAATACCGAAAACAGGCTGGCCGACGCCAGTGCGCTGATCGCCAGCACCATCAGTACCTGCTTGTCCTTGAGCACCGCGAATTCCTGCAGCAGGCTGGTCTTTTGCATCTCGATTTTCTTCGGCAGCCACAGCGCCAGCGCAATCGCCGCCAGCACCCCGATCACGGTCACCGCCCAGAACGTCGAGCGCCAGCCCAGCTGTTGCCCGAGGGCGGTGCCGAACGGCACGCCCAGCACATTGGCCAGGGTCAGGCCGGCAAACATCAGGGCGATCGCCTGCGCGCGCCGGTTCGGCGCCACCAGTCCGGCCGCCACCACCGAGCCGATGCCGAAAAATGCGCCGTGGCAAAACGCTGTCACCACGCGCGCCAGCATCAGCACCACATAATTCGGCGACAAGGCGCACAGCACATTGCCGATGATGAACAGGCCGATCAGGCTCAGCAGCGCCGTCCGGCGCGGCATGTTGGCGGTGGCGATGGCCACGATCGGCGCCCCTATCGTCACGCCCAGCGCATAACCGGTCACCAGCATGCCCGCCGCCGGGATCGTCACCCCCAGGTCGCGTGCGACATCGGGCAGCAAGCCCATGATGACGAACTCCGTCGTACCGATGCCGAAAGCGGCAACAGCAAGGGCAAACAGGGGCAAAGACAGCATGATGATCGTCCGGAAATGGAACCGCCGAACAGCAGGAAAGCGCGGCGGTCAAAGGCGCGCACCGGGGCCATGGTGCGAAGCAACATTATATCAACGGCGATTTATTTGTGTTAGCGCTACCAGATTCCGGCCTCAAAATGCGGCTGCCGGTTGGGAAAGTGTTGGATTTTTGCGAAACGCCGTGCCTGGGAGGCACGGCTTGCTGGGCGCAAATGCATGCAAGGCGACGCGCGGGTAACGTCAGATCCCGCCCATGCACAGGTACTTGATCACCTGGTAATCTTCGATCCCGTATTTCGACCCCTCACGCCCCAGGCCCGATTGCTTGACGCCGCCGAACGGCGCCACTTCATTCGAGATCAGGCCGGTATTGATGCCGACCATGCCGCTTTCCAGGCCCTCGGCGACGCGCCAGATGCGGCCGATATCGCGCGAATAGAAATAGCTGGCAAGGCCGAATTCGGTGTCGTTGGCCAGCGCCAGCACTTCGTCGTCAGTCTTGAAGCGGAACAGCGGCGCCATCGGACCGAAAGTCTCTTCGCGCGCCACCATCATGTCGGAAGTCACATCGGCCAGCACGGTCGGTTCGAAGAAACTCTGGCCGAGTGCATGGCGCTTGCCGCCGGCCAGGATGCGCGCGCCTTTCGCCACCGCATCAGCGATATGCTGCTCGACCTTGGCGACCGCCTTCTGGTCGATCAGGGGACCTTGCGTGACGCCCTCTTGCTGGCCGTTGCCGACCTTCAGCTTAGCCACCGCGGCCACCAGTTTTTCAGCGAATGCATCGTAGATGCCATCCTGCACATACAAGCGGTTGGCGCAGACGCAGGTCTGGCCGGCGTTACGGTATTTGGAGGCCATTGCGCCTTCGACGGCGGCATCCAGGTCGGCGTCGTCGAACACGATGAACGGCGCATTGCCGCCCAGCTCCAGCGACAGTTTCTTGATAGTGGCCGCGCATTGTTCCATCAGCAAACGGCCGACGCCGGTAGAACCGGTAAAGGTGAGCTTGCGCACCACCGGGTTGCTGGTCATTTCGGCGCCGATTTCACGGGCAGAGCCGGTCACCACGCTGAACACGCCGGCCGGGATGCCTGCGCGCTCGGCCAGCACCGCCAGCGCCAGCGCCGAGAACGGCGTCGATTCGGCCGGCTTGAGCACCATGGTGCAGCCGGCGGCCAGCGCCGGACCGGCTTTGCGGGTGATCATCGCGGCCGGGAAATTCCATGGCGTGATCGCCGCGCAAACGCCGATCGGCTCTTTCACCACCACGATCCGCGAACTCGGCGACGGCGATGGAATGGTGTCGCCGCCGGCGCGCTTGCCCTCTTCCGCGAACCATTCGATGAACGATGCGGCGTAGGCGATTTCCCCTTTGGCTTCAGCCAGCGGCTTGCCTTGCTCGACCGTCATGATCAGCGCCAGGTCGTCCAGATTGGCCAGCATCAGGTCGTTCCATTTGCGCAGCACGATGCTGCGTTCCTTGGCGGTCTTGCGCCGCCACTGGCGCCAGGCTTCGTTGGCTGCGGCGATCGCGCGCCTGGTTTCGGCGGCGCCCATCAGCGGCACGCTGCCGATGGTTTCGCCGGTGGCCGGATTGGTCACGGGATGCATGGCGCCGCTGTCGGCGCCGCACCACTCGCCGTTGACATAGGCTTGCTGGCGGAACAATGAGGGATCTTTTAATTGCATCATGGGGTGACTCCTATGAACATTGAAGACACGCATACCAGGTTGCGATATGCGTGCTGAGAAGCAGTGCTCTGCAAGCGGCTAGAATTTGGCGAGCGCCTTGTTGCGTCCGCGTATCCATTCCAGCACCAGCAGCAGGCAGGTGGAAAACACGATCAGGATGGTGGCCAGCGCAGCGATGGTCGGGCTGATGTTTTCCTTGATGCCGGTAAACATCTGGCGTGGCAAGGTGGCTTGGCCGGGGCCGGCTACAAACAAGGTTACCACTACATCGTCGAACGAGGTGGCGAAGGCGAACAAGGCGCCGGAAATCAGGCCCGGCGCAATCACCGGCAAGGTAATCCGGAAAAAAGTGGAGAGCGGATTGGCGCCCAGGCTGAGGCTGGCGCGCACCAGGTTCTGGTTGAAACCTTGCAGCGTCGCCAGCACCGTGGTCACCACGAAAGGCGCGCCGAGCGCCGCATGCGCCAGGATCAGGCCGGTATAACTGTCGGACAAGCCGATCTGCGCAAAGAACAGATACACGCCGACGCCCACCACCACCACCGGCACCACCATCGGCGAGATCAGCACCGCCATCAGCAAACCCTTGCCGTGGAAATCCGCCTTGTTCAGGCCGACCGCCGCCAGGGTGCCGAGTATGGTTGCCAGCACGGTCGCCAACGGCGCCACGATGAAGCTGTTTTTCGCGGCGCTGACCCATTCTTCCGAATGCACCAGGTTCTGGTACCAGCGCATCGAAAAACCGTGGATCGGATACACCAGGAAAGTGCTGTCGCTGAACGACAGCGGAATGATCACCAGGATCGGCAGCAGCAGGAACAGCAGCACCAGCAGGTTGAAGCCGCGCGAAAAGAAAAACCAGGCGCGTTCGGCCAGCGAGACGTAAGGAGGAAATTGTGGAAGCAGTTTCATTTTCTTATCCCATCGCCACGTCGTTTTTGGTGAAGCGGCGGTACACGCCGTACAGCACCAGCGTCGCGGCAAACAGCAACGCGCCCAGCGCACACGCCATGCCCCAGTTGATGGTGACATTGGTGAAATAAGCGATGTAATAGCTCACCATCTGCTCATTCGGCCCGCCCAGCAGCGCCGGCGTAATGTAGTAGCCGACCGACAGGATGAACACCAGCAAGGCGCCGGCGCCGATGCCAGGATAGGTTTGCGGCACATACACGCGCCAGAACGCGGCGAACGGATGGCTGCCGAGCGACACCGCGGCGCGCAGGTAGGTTGGCGGTATGGCCTTCATCACGCTATACAGCGGCAGGATCATGAACGGCAGCAGGATGTGGGTCATGGCGATATACACGCCTATGCGGTTGAACAGCAGTTCCAGCGGCGCCTGCGTCAGGCCGGTCGCCATCAGCGACTTGTTGACCAGGCCTTCCGACTGCAGCAATACGATCCAGGCCGCGACCCGCACCAGGATCGAGGTCCAGAACGGAATCAGCACCAGGATCATGAACAGGTTGGCGCGCCGTTCCGACATGGCCGACAGCCAGTACGCCAGCGGATAACCGAGCACCAGGCAAGCCAGCGTGGCGACCAGTCCCATCCAGAACGTGCGGCCGAAAATCTTCTGGTATACCGATGCGCTTGGATCGGCTTTTTCGATATGGCCGAACGCGTCCTGCTTCAGGTCCAGCGCCGCCAGCAGGTAGTACGGCGAATATGGCGCGCCGTTCTTGGCGATCGCCTGCCAGTACGGCAGCTGGCTCCATTGCTCATCGATGTCGATCAGCGCCTGCTTGATTTGCGCAGGCGGCAACGGTTTGCCGTCGGCATCCAGCAAAGGCAAGGCGCGCGCGGTTTTCATGATGATGGAACGGGCGCCCGAGATTTCCGAATTGAGGCGGCGCGCCAGCGAGCCGGCCGAACTGTCTTCCCTGGCGCGCAGCAGGTCGCTGGCGAGGCCGGCGTAGGCGGCGTCCGGCGGCGCGCTCTTGCGGTCCCAGTTGCTCAGCGCGGCCACGGTATGCGGCAGCGTGGCGGCGACTTCCGGATTTTCCACAGCGCGCTTGAGCAGCATCGCGATCGGCACCAGGAAAGTCAGCAGCAGGAAAATCGCCAGCGGCGCGATCAGCGCCAGTGCAGCGGCGCGCTTGCGGAACTGGGCCTGGCGCAACTCACGCCTGAGCTGGGAATTCTGCGGTGATGCGGGCGGCGTCATGACAGGACTGACGCCGGCAGATGCAATAGAAGTCATGGTGTTCCGGGTGCGCTAGATGATGAATTGCAAAGAACCGCCGCAAGCCGTGGACAACACAGCTTGCGGCCATGCCAGTCTGCTTACTTGGCGGCCCAGGCCGTGAAACGCTGCTCCAGTTCTTCACCATGGTCGGTCCAGAACGACAGGCTCAGTTGCAAGGCGTCCTTGGCATTGGTCGGCGAGGTCGGCAGGTTAGCCAGCGTTTTCGGATCGAGCAGCTTGAGCGCCTGGTTGTTCACCGGACCGTAGGAGATATTGCTGGCGTAAGCCTTTTGCGAATCCGGCTTGCTGGCGAAGGCAATGAATTTCTCGGCGTCGGCCTTGTTCGGCGTGCCCTTTGGAATCACCCAGAAATCAAGCGTGTAGATGCTGCCGATCCAGCTCACCTTCAGATTCTTGCCTTCCCGTTGCGCGGCGTCGATACGGCCGTTGAATGCGGTCGACATCACGACATCGCCCGCCACCAGGAATTGCGGCGGCTGGGCGCCGGCTTCCCACCACTGGATATTCGGCTTGAGCTCATCCAGCTTCTTGAAGGCGCGGTCGACGCCGGCTTTGGTGCCGAGCAGCTTGTAGACGTCTTTCGGCGCCACGCCATCGGCCATCAGCGCAAATTCCAGCGTGTACTCGGCGCCCTTCTTCATGGCGCGCTTGCCGGGGAATTTCTTGGTGTCCCAGAAATCGGCCCAGGTTTTCGGCGCGGTCTTGAGCTTGTCGGCATCGTAGGCCAGCACGGTCGACCAGACGAAAGCGCCGACGCCGCATTCATGGATGGCGGCAGGGCTGAAATCGGCCTTGTTGCCGATCTTGCTGAAGTCGATCTTTTCCAGCAAGCCTTCTTCGCAGGCGCGGCCGATATCGCCGGCATCCACTTCCACTACATCCCAGCTGACCTTCTTGGCTTCGACCATGGCTTTGACCTTGGCCAGCTCGCCGTTGAATTCGACGACCGTGATCTTGTCGCCGCTAGCCTTGGCGTAGGGATCGATGTAGGCCACTTTTTGCGCCGCGCCGTTGGCGCCGCCGAAATTGACCACCGTCAGGGCTGCCGCCTGCGCCATGCCTACTGCAGCCAACGCCAGTACAACGCTGCTAAAAACAGGTTTGAATATCGACTTCATCACGTCTCCTCGGGATTTAAAAAAAAGCAAATGCGAACAAGTGCGGAAAATTTTCAAATGAAAATGCGCAGGTGCTTGGGATCTATGTCCAATGCAACCTCTGTACCTTCGTACAACCCGGCCAGCGCCGGATCGTTCAGGGAAAGCTTGACGAAACAGTCGTCCTGCTGCGGGATTGCGCAGCGCACCCGCACGTGATCGCCGAAATAGATCAGACTGCTGACGCTGACGCGCAAAGCCTGTTCCGGCGCATCGGCCAGCGGCAGCAGGTGGATCCGTTCCGGCCGGATGCAGGCGACCACCTGCCGGCCGACGCCGGCGTCGTTGGCGTTGAGCCCGCTCAGCAAACCGCCATGCGGCAAACGCACCGTGCCGTTGGCGCCTTCGCTGGCCGCCAGCACGCCGTTGAAACGGTTGTTGTCGCCGATGAAACCGGCCACGAACTGGTTTTCGGGATATTCGTAGAGACGGTCGACCACCGCCAGCTGCTGGATGATGCCCTGGTCGAACACGGCGACGCGGTCTGACATGGTCAGCGCTTCGCTCTGGTCATGGGTGACGTAGACAAAGGTCACGCCGAGCCGCTTGTGCAGGGCTTTCAGTTCGAGCTGCATATGTTCGCGCAGCTGCTTGTCGAGCGCGCCCAGCGGCTCGTCCATCAGCACCAGCTTGGGATCGAACACCAGCGCCCGCGCCAGCGCGATGCGCTGCTGCTGGCCGCCGGACAGCTGGGCCGGATAACGGTCGCCGAACTTGCCCATCTGCACCATGTCCAGCGCTTTCTTGACCTTGCCGGCCCGTTCGCTGCCGCTGATGTTGCGCACCCGCAGCGGATAGGCGACGTTTTGCGCCACGGTCATGTGCGGGAACAGCGCATAGTTCTGGAACACCATGCCGATGTTGCGTTTATGCGGCGGCACCTTGTTGAGCAGCTGGCCGTCCAGGCGGATTTCGCCGCCGGTGGGGAATTCGAAGCCGGCCAGCATCATCAGGCAGGTGGTCTTGCCGGAACCGGACGGCCCGAGCAAGGTCAGGAACTCGCCGCGCTGGATATCCAGGTTGAGGTCCTTGACCACCAGGTTCTCGCCGTCGTAGGTTTTCTTGACGCCGGAAAACTGCACCAGGATATCCGGCGCGCCTGGCTTATCGGCAACTTCCTTGGACACCAAGGGCAAGTGGGTGGCGATATTTTCTTGCTTCAACTCATTCTCCCGACAAGTTTCAACCTAGAATTAAACGAAAGATAAACAGCGCTCATAGGGCTTTTCAGGCCCAAATGAGCGGTCAACTGCCGAATCTAGGTTTTAGCGGCTGCAACAGTGCGCATCGATGCGCTCAGGATGGCCAGCGCCTCATCCATCAAGTTATCCTCTATGGTCAGCGGAAACAAGAAGCGGATCGCATTACTGTAGACCCCGCAGCTCAACAACAGCAAGCCGTTTTTGAGCGCCTCGGCCTGGACCTTCTTGGTGAACTCGGCATCCGGCAGGCGCGTGCCGGGCTGCAGGAATTCCACCGCCACCATCGCCCCCAGGCCGCGGATGTCGGCAATCTGCGGGATCTCGGCACGCAAGCCTTCCAGTACCTGTTTCAGCTTGGCGCCCAGCAAGTTGGCGCGCTCCACCAGTTTTTCTTCTTCGATCACATCCAGCACGGCCAGCGCGGAAGCCACTGCCAGCGGATTGCCGGCGTAAGTGCCGCCCAGGCCGCCAGGCGCCGCCGCATCCATGATCTCGGCGCGGCCGCACACAGCCGACAGCGGCATGCCGCCGGCCAGGCTCTTGGCCATCGTCATCAGGTCCGGGATCACGCCGGAATGCTCTACCGCGAACAGCTTGCCGGTGCGGGCAAAACCGGTCTGCACTTCGTCCACCACCAGCAGGATGCCATGCTCGTCGCACAAGGCGCGCAGCGCCTGCATCAAGGCCGGCGGCGCAGCGTAGAAACCACCCTCGCCCTGCACCGGCTCCAGGATGATGGCGGCGACCCGCTTGGGATCGACGTCGGCCTTGAACAGCGCCTGCAGTGCGGCCAGCGAACTCTCGACGCTGACGCCATGCAATTCCATCGGGAACGGCACATGGTAGACCTCGGCCGGGAACGGGCCGAAACCGACCTTGTACGGCACCACTTTGCCGGTCAGCGCCATGCCCATCATGGTGCGGCCGTGGAACGCGCCGGAAAACGCAATCACGGCGCTGCGGCCGGTGGCGGCGCGGGCGATCTTGACGGCGTTCTCTACTGCTTCGGCGCCGGTCGAGAAGAAGGTGGTTTTTTTGGCATGGCCGCCAGGCGTGATGGCGTTGATGCGCTCGGCTAGTTCGACATAGCTGGCATAAGGCACGATCTGGTAGGCGGTATGGGTGAACTTGCCGAGCTGTTCCTGGATCGCCGCGACCAGTTTCGGATGGCGATGGCCGGTGTTGAGGACGGCGATGCCGGCCGCGAAATCGATGAAGCGGCGGTTTTCCACATCCCAGATTTCGGCATTCAAGGCATGCGAGGCGTAGAAATCGCACATGACGCCGACGCCGCGCGGCGTGGCGGCATTTTTCCGTTGATGCAGTGCAGCGTTGGTGGTTGCCGCTGCCGCGGCTGCGTGGTATCCGTCGTTTTTCATCTTGGCTCCTAGAATCGATATGCGTTTTTTGTACAAGCTTTGATGCATACTAAGGCCGAGCTGGATCTATAATATAGTGCCACTTTCAGTTTTCTAATGGAGCCACTTTGCGCATCGCCTCGCTCACCGATTTTTTGCTGATGCGCATGGAACGCGGCGTCGACGGCGCCAAGGCGGCCAAAGGGACAGGCGCGCCGCTCAACCGGCAGATCTACCAGGCCATCCGCGAAGCCATCCTGTCGCAGCTGCTGCCATCCGGCTGGCAACTGCCGTCTTCGCGCGACCTGGCGCGCGAACTGGCCATATCGCGCAATACCGTGACCTATGCCTACGAACAGCTGATCGCCGAGGGTTACCTGGAAACCCGCGCCGGCGCCGGCACCTTCATCGCCGACACCACGCCCGACCAGATTCCCGAAGTCCGCCTGAACACCCCGCCGCTGACCGACCCCAGCGGCCAGTCGGAACTGTCGGCCCATGGCGCGGCGCTGATCCGGCAAGCCGGCGTCAGCGATTTGCAGTGGGGCGCGTTCATGCCGGGCGTGCCGGACGTCACCCTGTTCCCGAACAAGATCTGGAGCCGCCTGCAAAACAAGCACTGGCGCCGTTCGCGCGCCGAGCTGCTGACCTACGGCGACGCCGGCGGCTACCTGCCGCTGCGCGAAGCGGTTGCCGAATACCTGCGCATCGCGCGTTCGGTCAACTGCAACGCCAGCCAGGTGATCATCACCACCGGCATCCACCAGTCGCTGGACATCGTGGTCAAGCTGCTGGGCGAGCATGGCGACAGCGCCTGGGTCGAAGATCCTTGCTACTGGGGCACACGCAGCGTGCTCAACTCGCTTGGCATCAAGCCGGTGGCGATCCCGGTCGACGCCGAAGGCATGCGCATGCGCCTGGCCAACCTGCGCCAGCCGCCGCGTTTCATCTGCGCCACGCCGTCGCACCAGTATCCGCTGGGCATGGTGATGAGCTTGTCGCGGCGGCGCATGCTGCTGGAATATGCAGCGACCCGCAAGGTCTGGATCATCGAAGACGACTACGACAGCGAATTCCGCTACGGCAGCCGGCCGCTGGCGTCCTTGCAGGGCATGGATACCGACGACCGCGTGCTGTACATGGGCACCTTCAGCAAGACCATGTTTCCCAGCCTGCGCATCGGTTTCATGGTGGTGCCGGAATCGCTGGCGCCGGCGTTTGCGACCGGCGTCTCCGAGCTGTATCGCGGCAGCCAGGTTTTCATGCAGGCGATCATGGCCGATTTCATGACCGAAGGCCATTTTGCCTCGCACATCCGGCGCATGCGGGTCTTGTATGCGGAGCGCCTGCACCTGCTGCAGGCTGCGATCGAACGGCATTTCGGCGACCGCATCACGCTCACCGGCGGCGAAGCCGGCCTGCACCTGGCGCTGGGCTTGCCGCCGCAATGCGACGACCTGGCCATCAGCCGCGCCGCGCGCGCCGAGGGAATCGTGGCGCGGCCGCTATCGCGCTATTTCATGAACGCCGGCGCCAGGCACCAGGGTTTGCTGCTGGGTTATGCCTGCGTGCCGAATGAACAGATCGCACCGGCTTTCGACAAGCTGGCGGCGATCATAAAAACCCACTGGAAATGATTTTTAACCAAGGAGATTGCATGAAGACGTTGATTTTCTCGCTGGTGCTGGCGCTAGCCGCAACAGCCACCTCGGCCTCCGCCCAGACCGCGCCGTCGCGGCTCGACGAAGTCGTCAAATCCGGCAGCCTGCGGGTGTGCATGACCGGCGACTACAAGCCGTTCACGTTTTTCAAGAGCGACAACAGTTTCGAAGGCATCGATGTCGACCTGGCGCGCTCGCTGGCCAAGGCGCTCGGGGTCGAAGCGCGCTTCGTCAAGACCAGCTGGACCAACCTGACCAGCGACTTCCTGGAGAAATGCGATATCGCCATGGGCGGCGTATCGGTGACGCTTGAGCGGCAAAAGAAAGTCTCGTTTTCGGCCCCGCACATGGTGGATGGCAAAGCGGCGATCGCGCGTTGCGCCGACGCCGCAAAATTCCAGTCGCTGGCGGCGATCGACCAGCCGGCCACGCGCGCCATCGTCAACCCGGGCGGCACCAATGAACGATTCGCCCGCGCCAACTACAAGCAGGCGCAGCTGATCCTGCACCCGGACAATGTCACCATCTTCGACCAGATCGTGCAGGGCAAGGCCGACGTGATGGTGACCGACGCCAGCGAAACCCTGTGGCAGGCCAAGCTGCATCCGCAGCTATGCGCGATCCGTCCGGACCAGCCGCTGCAATTCTCGGAAAAGGCGTTCATGCTGCCGCGCGGCGATGTGCCGTTCAAGGAATTCGTCGACACCTGGATGCACCAGCTGAAAGCAACCGGCGACTACGACCGGGTGCTCAACCAGTGGCTCAAGTAAGCCGTACAGGAAGTCGCCGGCTCAGCCCTGCTTGCTGGCCGCCTGCTGCGCGGCCAGCTTGCTCTTCTTGATCGATTTCAAATGGGCCGCGACAGCGGTCGCCAGCTGGCGCGCCCACAGGGAGACGCCGCTGGCGGACGGATGATAGCCGTCGGACGCCATCAGGGCGTGGTCGTTGATGTCGATCAGGATAGGCACCCGCGTTACCCGCAGCTGGCCGAGGTCTGCCGGCAGCTCGGCAATCAGCTGTTCCACCGTTTCATCCAGCGCCTTGGCTTTCAAGCCAAGCACATAGCGCAGGGGTTCCGGCAGCGCCGGGAAGGCGTGGATGGGCGGAATCCCGGAAATCACGATCAGGCGCGGGTCCAGGTGCGCCTGCAGGTCGCGCATCAGCTGCAGCAGCTCGGCCCGGTAGCGGTTGCAGGAGCGGAATGCGGTGGTGTCGTTGACGCCGAACGCAATCAGCACGATATCCACCTTTTGCGAGGCCACCTGGGGCAGCATGGTCTTGACGGCGTCGCTCAGGGTGGCGCCGTTTTCGCCGACCGCCTGCCAGGTCACGGTACGCTGCAAGCGCATCGCCAGCGCAGCGGCAAACTGACCGGTGATCGCTTCGTAATGGGTGGCGACGCCGACTCCAGCCACCGGCGACTCGCCGATCGTCAGCAAAGCCAGCGGCCGTTGCGGCGGCTCCGTGCTGCCGGCGATCTGGGCCTGGCCGATGGTCGGTCCCATCGCTTCCGGCAGGCGTGGCGTAATGCGGCGCGTGCGACGGCCTTGTATGAGCAGCCATGGCAAGAGCGGTAATGCGATCAGTTCCGGCAACCAGCGGCGCACGTCATGTCTCCTTCATTTTTGCTAACGTCACGGATCAAACTGTTTATATGATTTTTTCTTAACAGCAAACAATTATAGTGGTTGCCGCCGTTAAATTCATTCTATCTTCAAGCCTTTTAATTCAGGTTTGGCGGGCGGCGGCTTCAGTTTCAGGTCAGTCAGGGTTTCCAGCAGGATGCTGGCGATCGCCAGGTTGCGGTGCGTCTTGGAATTGGCCGGGATCACATACCAGGGCGCGTGGTCGGCATCGGTGGCATCGATCGCCTTGCCAAACAATACCTGGTATTTGTCCCAGCTTTTGCGCTCTTCCAAGTCTTGCATGTCGAATTTCCAGTGCTTGGCCGGATCGTCGATGCGTTCCTGCAAGCGGTTGCGCTGCTCGTCTTTGGAAATGTGCAACAGGCACTTGATGATGGTGGTGCCGGTTTCCGCCAGCATTCTCTCGAAATCGCGGATCTGGGCATAGCGGCGTTCGCATTCGTCCTCGTCGATCCAGTCGTGCACGCGGGTGATCAGCACGTCTTCATAGTGGCTGCGGTTGAAGACCACGATCTCGCCCTGCTGCGGCACCTGCTGGTGCACCCGCCACAGATAGTCGTGGGCGCGCTCGATGGTGCTGGGGGCCTTGAAGTTGGCAATCTGGATGCCTTGCGGATTGATCAGGTTGAACACCCCTTTTACGGTGCCGTCCTTGCCGCTGGTGTCGGTACCCTGCAGCACCACCAGCACCTTGTGCTCCTGCGCGGCGTACAGCATTTCCTGCAGCACGGCGATTTCCACCGCCAGCGCCGCTACCTGCTCCCGGTCCTTGAGCTTGTCGCCGCTGGAGAGCGGTTTCTGTTCGGCGTCGGCATCCTTGATATTGGTCTGCTTGCCGGCACGGAATTGCTTGCATGCTTTCATTGTTCTCTCCGATATCCCTTGCCGGGACGATATGGCGGTTGCTGCTTACAGGATGCCGTGCAGGTTTCCCAGCGCATGTTCGATCTTGATGCAGCTATCCATTTCCACCTGCATGCCGTTGGCGCGCGCCTTGGCGGCTGCCGCTTCGTTGACGATGCCGAGCTGCATCCAGACACAGCGGGCGTCGATCATGATCGCTTCGCCGACGATAGGCGGAATATCTTCCGCCTTGCGGAAACAGTCGACGATGTCGATCTTCAGCTGGTCTGCGGCCAGTGCTTTCGCCGCGTCGTACAGGTTTGCGTAGCAAGGCTCGCCGAGGATGTGAGCGCCAGCATGCGTGGGATTGACCGGGATGATCCGGTAACCGCGCTCCTGCATGTAGCGGGCTACGCCATAGCTTGGCCGGTCCGGTTTGGAAGAAAGGCCGACGATGGCGATGATCGGGTTGGCAGGATTGGACACAGGAGCGGATGTGGTTGGCATGGGTTCGGATATCTACTTGTCGACGTAAGGGAAATCCTCGTGAGCTTGAGAATCTTTCTGTGATATTACCGCGAGAACCCGCTGTTCTGCCAGCGAGCGCAAGGCGGGCTGCGCGCCCGCCCTGCCCCAGGCTTACTTGGAGAAATAGCTGGCGTAGATCTTGTCGTAGCTGCCGTTGCCGTGCAGGGCTTTCAGCGCGCTGTTGATCTTGGCCATCAGCGCGGTATCGGCCGGCCTTACCGCGATGCCATAGTATTCTTTTTCAAACTTGTCGCTTTCGATCAGCTTGAAGCCCTTGTCCTTGTTGAATTTCAGGTGATTCTCTACCGCGCCGTTGTCGCCCACCGCGGCGTCGACCCCGCCGTTATCCACTTCGTTCAGCAGCAGCGGCAGGCTTTCGAAGCGCACCAGGGCGTTGTTGTTCTTGCCTAGCATTTTCTGCATGATGGTGTCGGCGCTGGTGCCGGCGGTGACGCCGACCCGGTTCGCCTGCTTCAGGTCGTCCGGGCTGCTGATCTGTTTGCCGGGCGCCACCAGGATCACCTGCTTGGCCTCGAAATACGGATCGGAAAACAGTATGCTTTGCTTGCGCTCATCGGTAATCGTGACGCCGGAAGCGATGATGTCGATGTCGGCGTTGGCCAGGGTGGAGAAAATTCCTTCCCACGGCGTATTCACCCAGACGATCTTGATGCCCGCCTGGTCCGCTACCGCCTGCATGATGTCGGCGTCGAAGCCGACGATCTTGCCGCTGGTATCTATGGAGCCGAACGGGGCGAACGCGGCGTTCATGCCGACCCGGTAAACCTTAGGAGTGGGAGCCGTGTCGGCTGGCCTCTCGCAGGCGCACAGGCCGATTGCCAGCAGAGCGGCGGTCAGAAAATGCAGCAGCCGGATTTTCATTTGTCGTCTCCATTTATGCGCGCAACGGGGACCTGCGCTTTTCATCCATCTTAGTGGAAGATCAGCGGCGGCGTCATTAAAAACGCGATGACAAATGATAAAGACTGTTGCTGCAGGCAACAAAAAAGCAGCCGAAGCTGCTTTTTCTGGTTGCCATCCGAATTAACGGCGTTTTACCGGATCAACGTCCTTTTTGACGCAATTTCGCAATCGCTGCCAGTTGCGCAATCGCTGCCGACAACTCGGACTGTGCTTTTGCGTAATCGATCAGGGATTCTTTATTGGTCAACGCTTCTTCGGCACGGCGCTTGGCTTCGCTAGCCTTCGCTTCGTCCAGGTCGGCGCCGCGGATGGCCGTGTCAGCCAGAACGGTAACGTGATTCGGCTGCACTTCCAGCAAACCGCCGGCAACGAACACGAACTCGTCCTGCGCCTGGCCTGCCACCTTGATCCGTACCGCGCCCGGCTTGATGCGCGTGATCAGCGGGGTGTGACGAGGATAAATCCCCAGCTCGCCCGACTCGCCCGGCAACGCGACGAATTCGGCTTCGCCGGAGAAGATCATCTCTTCCGCGGAAACAACGTCTACGTGAATAGTGTTTGCCATCTTAAACCCTTTGTTGTCCATGAAGTCACTAACGGAAAGCGCCGGAGCCGCTCAGCTGCGGCGGCTCCGGCGCTTGCCGGTTAGCCGATCTTCTTGGCCTTTTCGATTGCTTCTTCGATCGTGCCGACCATGTAGAACGCTTGTTCCGGCAGGTGATCGAGTTCGCCGCTGGCGATCATCTTGAAGCCCTTGATCGTGTCCTTCAGCGAAACGTATTTACCTGGCGAACCGGTAAACACTTCAGCAACGTGGAAAGGCTGCGACAGGAAACGCTGCATCTTACGTGCACGCGCCACCAGCAGCTTGTCTTCCGGAGCCAGTTCGTCCATGCCCAGAATCGCGATGATGTCGCGCAATTCCTTGTAGCGTTGCAAGATGCCTTGCACAGCGCGGGCAGTTTCGTAGTGCTCCTGGCCGACCACTTGCGGATCCAGCTGGCGCGAAGTCGAGTCGAGCGGATCAACCGCAGGGTAGATACCCAGCGAAGCGATGTCACGCGACAACACAACGGTGGAGTCCAAGTGAGCAAACGTGGTTGCAGGCGACGGGTCGGTCAAGTCATCCGCAGGAACGTAGACGGCCTGGATCGATGTGATCGAACCGGTTTTTGTCGATGTGATACGTTCTTGCAGCTGGCCCATTTCCGAAGCCAGCGTTGGCTGGTAACCCACGGCGGAAGGCATACGGCCCAGCAGCGCGGAAACTTCGGTACCGGCCAGTGTGTAGCGGTAGATGTTATCGACGAAGAACAGCACGTCCTTGCCTTCATCGCGGAAACCTTCAGCGATGGTCAGGCCGGTCAGCGCAACGCGCAGACGGTTGCCTGGCGGTTCATTCATCTGGCCGTAGACCATGGCGACCTTAGATTTTTCCGGATGTTCCAGATCAACCACTTTAGCGTCAGCCATTTCGTGATAGAAGTCGTTACCCTCGCGAGTACGCTCACCGACACCGGCAAACACGGACAAGCCGCTGTGCGCCTTGGCGATGTTGTTGATCAGTTCCATCATGTTCACGGTCTTGCCCACACCCGCGCCGCCGAACAGGCCAACTTTACCGCCCTTGGCGAACGGGCAAACCAGGTCGATAACCTTGATGCCGGTTTCCAGCAGTTCTTGCGATGGCGACAGTTCGTCGTACGCAGGAGCCTTGCGGTGGATAGAGGCAGTGGTTTCGTGGCTTACCGGACCGCATTCGTCGATCGGGTTGCCCAGCACGTCCATGATGCGGCCCAGTGTTGCTTTACCGGTCGGCACCATGATTGGCTGGCCTGTGTTCTTGATTGTCATGCCGCGGCGCAAACCGTCGGATGTACCCAGCGCAATGGTGCGGACTACGCCGTCACCCAGCTGTTGTTGTACTTCCAGCGTCAGTTCCGAGCCATCCATCTTCAAGGCGTCGTAAATCTTAGGCATCGCGTCACGTGGGAATTCAACGTCCACCACAGCGCCGATACACTGAACGATTTTGCCATCAGCCATTTTCGTTCCTTCAATATATAAAAATAAGTTTCTGTTAAGCGCGTAGCGCGCTAGACGGCAGCCGCACCGGCAACGATTTCCGAGAGTTCTTTGGTAATCGCAGCTTGACGCGTCTTGTTGTAGACCAGTTTCAGTTCGCCGATCACGTTACCCGCGTTGTCGCTGGCCGACTTCATCGCCACCATGCGCGCCGACTGCTCGGACGCCATGTTTTCTGCGACAGCCTGATAAATCAGCGCTTCCACGTAACGCACCAGCAATTCATCGATGACGCTTTGCACATCCGGCTCGTAAATGTAGTCCCAGGAATGCGAACCTTTTTTATCAGCCTCAAGACGATCGCTCGACAGCGGCAGCAGTTGCTGCAGCATCGGCTCTTGCTTCATCGTGTTGATGAACTTGGTGTACACCAGATAAACCGCGTCCAGGCGACCTTCCTGGTAAGCATCGAGCAGTACCTTGACCGGCCCGATCAGCTTGTCCAGATGCGGCGTATCGCCCAGCTGCACGGCATGCGCAACGACCTTGGCGCCGATCCGGTTGAGGAAACCCAGACCCTTGTTGCCGATCGCTACCGCCTGAACCTTGTTGCCTTGTCCTTCCAGCTCACGCAGTTTCGAGGTCAGCAAACGCAAGGAGTTGGTGTTCATGCCGCCGCACAGACCTTTGTCTGTGGTGACGACGATGAAACCAACGTTCTTGGAGTTGTCCTGCTTCACCATGAACGGGTGCGTGTACTCTGGATTGGCTTGCGACAAGTTAGAAGCGATATTACGAATCTTGTCACTGTAGGGACGTGCCGCACGCATCCGGTCCTGCGCCTTGCGCATTTTGGATGCGGCGACCATTTCCATCGCCTTGGTGATCTTCTTCGTATTTTCTACGCTCTTGATCTTGCTGCGTATCTCTTTACCTGTAGCCATTCCGTGCTCCAGTTAAATTAAGCCACGAACGATTTTTTGAAATCAGCAACGGCGGTAGACAATGCAGCTTCACCATCTTTGTCGAGTTGCTTGGTTTCTTCGATCTTTTGCAGCAAAGGCGCGTGGCTGGTCTTCATGAAGTTGTGCAGGCCGCTTTCGAACGGCAGTACCTGCTTGACTTCGATGCTGTCCAGGAAACCCTTGTTGACCGCGAACAGAGTCACAGCCATCAGCGAGATCGACAACGGCGAGTATTGCGCTTGCTTCAACAGCTCGGTAACGCGTGCACCGCGGTCCAGCTGCTTGCGGGTCGCTTCGTCGAGGTCGGAAGCAAACTGCGCAAACGCAGCCAGTTCACGATACTGCGCCAAGTCGGTACGGATACCGCCGGACAGGTTCTTGATTACCTTGGTCTGGGCAGCGCCACCAACGCGCGACACCGAAATACCGGCGTTGATCGCAGGACGGATACCGGCGTTGAACAACGAAGTTTCCAGGAAGATCTGACCATCGGTAATCGAAATCACGTTGGTCGGAACGAAGGCGGAAACGTCGCCAGCCTGGGTTTCGATGATCGGCAAGGCAGTCAGCGAACCAGTCTTGCCCTTGACTTCACCCTTGGTGAAATCTTCGACGTACTTTTCGTTCACGCGTGCCGCGCGTTCCAGCAGACGGCTGTGGAGGTAGAACACGTCGCCAGGATAAGCTTCACGGCCTGGCGGACGGCGCAGCAGCAGCGATACCTGACGGTATGCAACAGCTTGCTTGGACAGGTCGTCGTACACGATCAGCGCATCTTCACCGCGGTCACGGAAATATTCGCCCATTGCGCAGCCGGAGTAGGCCGACAGGTATTGCATCGCAGCCGACTCGGAAGCCGATGCAGCAACAACGATGGTGTATTCCATGGCGCCGTGTGCTTCCAGCGAGCGCACGATGTTCTTGATCGACGATGCTTTTTGACCGATAGCGACATAGATACATGTCACGTCCTGGCCCTTTTGATTGATGATCGCATCGATCGCCACAGCGGTCTTGCCGGTCTGGCGGTCACCGATGATCAGTTCGCGCTGGCCGCGGCCGATCGGCACCATCGAGTCGATCGACTTGATGCCGGTCTGCATTGGCTGCGAAACGGATTGACGGGCAATAACGCCTGGCGCGATTTTTTCAATCGGCGCTGTCAGCTTGGTGTTGACCGGACCCTTGCCGTCGATAGGCTGGCCCAGTGCATTCACTACACGGCCGCGCAGTTCCGGACCGATAGGCACTTCCAGGATACGGCCGGTACATTTAACTGTATCGCCTTCGGAAATGTGTTCGAAGTCACCCAGAATAACGGCGCCGACAGAGTCGCGCTCGAGATTCAGCGCGAGGCCGAATGTGTTGCCTGGGAATTCCAGCATCTCACCTTGCATCACGTCAGACAGACCATGGATACGGCAGATACCGTCGGACACGGAAATAACCGTGCCTTGATTGCGAATTTCAGCAGTATCGCCAAGGCCTTGAATCCGGCTCTTGATCAGTTCGCTGATTTCAGACGCGTTGAGTTGCATGTTAACTCCTAAAATTTTTCTCGTTGCTCAGTTACGCAAATACGCAGGGGTCTCAGGCAGCCAAGGCAGCGTGCAGCTCTTGCAGCTTGGCGCGTACCGAGGTGTCGAACACTTCGTCGCCGACCACTACGCGTACGCCGCCGATCAGCGAGTTGTCCACAGTGACCGATGGGTTCAGCTTGCGGCCGAATTTCTTTTCCAGCGTCGCGATCAGATCCTTCACTTGCGCTTCGGTCATTTCAAAAGCACTGGTGATCTCGGCATCGGCGGCGCCTTCTTGTGCATTCTTCAGCACTTGAAATTGCTCGGCGATTTCCGGCAAAGCAACCAGGCGGCCGTTGTCAACCAGCGTCGCGACGAAGTTCTTGGCTTCGGCGTTGGCCGCCTGCGGCGATTTCAGCAGCGCCAGGAACGTATCCGCGATTTGCTGATGCGAGACGGCCGGATTGTGCGCCAGCGCCTTCACATCGGAATGGACCGCTACCTGGCCCATTTCGGCAACCAGATTCGCCCACGCAGCCAGGTCTTGCGACTTGGCTACACGGAACAGCGCTTCTGCATAAGGACGAGCAATCGTTGCAAGTTCAGCCATGATTACAGCTCTGTTTTCAGTTGGTTCAGCAAGTCGGCATGCGCCGCGCTGTTGACTTCGCGCTTGAGGATCTGTTCGGCGCCTTTGACCGCGAGGGTCGCAACTTCGCCGCGCAGAGCTTCGCGTGCCTTGGTCATTTGCTGTTCCGCTTCGGCTTTAGCGTTAGCGATGATGCGGGCAGCTTCTTCCGAAGCCGTTTTCTTGGCTTCGTCGACGATCAGCTGGCCGCGCTTTTCAGCTTCGCCAATGCGCTTTTGACCTTCGTCGCGCGCGGTCGCCAGTTCTGCCGAAGCGCGCTTTTCAGCGGCTGCCAGATCTGCCTTGCCGCGATCAGCGGCTGCCAGGCCGTCCGCAATCTTCTTGGCGCGCTCATCGAGCGCCTTGGTCAGTGGCGGCCACACGAATTTCATCGTGAACAGCGCCAGGACAAAGAAGACCACGAACTGAGCAAACAATGTTGCGTTTAAGTTCACGGTAATTTCCTTCTCAGAATAACGTGTGCTGAAGTGACTCAGCAGATTCGGTTACGCTTGATTAAATTACTTAGCGATGAACGGATTTGCGAATGCGAACAACATGGCGATACCAACACCGATCAGGAACGCAGCGTCGATCAGACCGGCCAGCAGGAACATCTTGGTTTGCAGAGTGTTCATCAGTTCTGGTTGACGTGCCGATGCTTCGAGGTACTTACCGCCCATGATTGCGATACCGATACAAGCACCGATAGCGCCCAAACCGATGATCAAACCACAAGCCAAAGCAACAAAAGACAGATCAGTCATGACAATTCCTTCAAAGTTAAGTGAATACAAAAATTAATACAAAAAAACAAAACCAAAACAAGAACAACTACTGATTCAAATCCGGCGCCGGTTAGTGCGCCTCATGTGCCTGGCCGATGTACACCAGCGTCAGCATCATGAAAATAAACGCTTGCAGCAACACGATCAGGATGTGGAAGATCGCCCAGATCGAGCCGGCCACGACATGTCCGACAAAACCAAACGCGGTGGCGGTCGAACCGAGCAGCGCGATCAGCAGGAACAACAGTTCGCCGGCATACATGTTGCCGAACAGCCGCATCGCCAGCGACACAGTCTTTGCAGCAAATTCGATCAGGTTCAGCAGCAGGTTGGCAGGAGCCAGCCAGATGCCGAAAGGCGCTGCCACCAATTCGTGCAGGAAACCGCCAAAACCCTTGATCTTGAAGCTGTAGTACAGCATCAGCACCAGCACGCCGAGGGCGATGCCCATGGTGCCGTTGAGGTCGGCGGTCGGCACTACGCGGTGGTGGGAAATCAGGCCGTCCAGGCCGACCAGCTTGAAGAAGCTGGAGAACAGGTCGACCGGCAGGAAGTCGAGCGAATTCATCAGGGCGACCCAGATGAACACTGTCAGCGCCAGCGGCGCGATGAAGCTGCGGTCGCCGTGGACGATGCCCTTGGCCTGGTCGTCGACCATCTCGACCACCATTTCGACGAAAGCCTGGAAGCGACCCGGCACGCCTGCAGTCGCTTTACGCGCGGCAAGGTACATCAACAGGCAGCCGACCACGCCAGCGAACAGCGACCAGAAGATCGTGTCGATATTGATGATCGAAAAATCGACTATCTTGGATTGATGGCCAGTTGAAAAATGTCCAAGGTGATGGACAATATACTCTGAGGGGGTTAGTGCGTCGCTTGAAGCTACAGTCATGATCGATGTCTAAAAAGTAAGATTATGTAACTTTTAAGTACCACGATGAAGCTGACGATGAATGCCGGCCAATTCAAATCGTGGTACAACCATACGACCGCGCCAATCAGCGCAATCGTTGTAGCAATTTTGACAAACTCTCCGATGAAAAAAGACATCGGGTTGGCGCCACCTGGTTTGCGCGCGCTGATGTAAAGACGGAGAGCGAACAGTCCGTTGGGAACCGCGCAGCACACACCACCTAAAAGCGCGGAACAGAATCCGGATACGCCGGCCAGTAAACCTGCCACACTTGCCAGCACGACCGTAGTAACAAATTGCATAAGCACGATGCGCAGCATACTGACCCAATATTGTGCGAAGCCGCTCTTGCAACGCAGTTGACGAACGCGGCTGATACATCGCAGTTAATGCGCGCAGTTAAACACGTAACTAAGGCAAGTCCACGGCTGATTTAGAAGCCCGAGGATTATAAAGGCTGGGCGCGGCTTTCGTCAAACTTTTGCTGCCGAATCATAAGCTTATGCAACAGATCCACTTGCCTGCGGAAGCCCGTTTTACGGGCCGTGCAACCGTACCGACAATCATCCTGATTGTGATCTGTGCACCAATAATGTGAAGTGTCCCGATTTTCTATTCGGCGCCTTTGAGCCGCGCGATCAAACCGTCCAGCGTATCCAGGTCCGAAAAATCGATGATCAGCTGGCCGCGATTCTTGGCGGCGGTCTTGATCGTCACCTGGGTTGCCAGCAAATCCGACAATTCTTCTTCCAGGCGTGCGATATCGCGCGACTTTTCCTTGTTCTTGGCCGGCCGGCCTGCGCCATCGGCTTCGGTAGTGGCGCGCACCACCAGTTTTTCGGTATCGCGCACCGACATCCGCTTGGCGACCACCTGGTTAGCCAGCGTGATCTGGGTTGCGGCGTCCACCGCCAGCAGCGCCCGTGCGTGCCCCATGTCGATATCGCCCGCCATCAGCATGGTCTGCACCGGCTTGGCCAGGTTCAGCAGGCGCAGCAGGTTCGAGACCGCGCTGCGCGAGCGCCCTACCGATACCGCCGCCTGTTCGTGGGTGAAACTGAAATCGGTGATCAGGCGATGGATACCCTGCGCTTCTTCCAGCGGATTCAGGTCCTCGCGCTGCATGTTTTCGATCAGCGCCATCGCCGCCGTGGTCTGGTCGTCGACATCCTTGACCAGCACCGGCACTTCGATCAGGCCGGCCAGCTGGGCCGCCCGGAAACGCCGCTCGCCGGCGATGATTTCATAATGCTGGGCGCCGTTGTGCAAGGCGATCGGCCGCACCAGGATCGGCTGCAGCAAGCCCTGCTCCTTGATCGACGCCGCCAGCTCAGCCAGCGCGCCTTCGTCCATGCGGGTACGCGGCTGGTATTTGCCGGCCTGCATGACTGTCACGGCCAACACCGACGGCGCGCCGGCAATGGTCGGCACTGCCTCGGTGATGTCGGTCGATCCGCCCAGCAGCGCTTCAAGGCCGCGGCCCAGTCCTTTTGATTTCTTCGTGACCATCTTTTTCCTACCGTAGATTACTGTTTTACTGATAACGTTGTGACAGGCTGTGGATAACCCTGTGAATAAACCTATGGATAAGCCTGTGATTAAAGCTGTATAAGGCTGTACATAAGCTGTGCATTACATGGTCTTGATGCGCTCCACCATTTCTGCGCCAAAAGCGATATAAGCCTGCGCGCCCTTGGATGCAGCGTCAAAGCTGACGCCCGGCATGCCGTAGGAAGGCGCTTCGGCCAGCCGCACGTTGCGCGGGATCACGGTCTTGAACACCTTGTCGCCGAAATGCTTTTCCAGTTCGACCGACACCTGTTGCGACAAAGTCATGCGCGGATCGAACATCACCCGCAGCAGGCCGATGATCTTCAAGTCCGGGTTCAGGTTGGCGTGCACCTTCTTGATGGTGTTGACCAGGTCAGACAAACCTTCCAGCGCATAATATTCGCACTGCATCGGGATGATCACGCCATGTGCCGCGCACAAGCCGTTCAGGGTCAGCATCGACAGCGCCGGCGGGCAATCGATCAGGATGAAATCGTATTCGTCGGCAACGGCGATGAACGCATCTTTCAAACGCTTTTCGCGATTCTCCAGCTCGACCATTTCCACTTCGGCGCCGGCCAGTTCGCGATTCGCCGGCAGCACATCGAAACCGCCGGTCTCGGAGGTCTTGCGCACCGATTTGATATCGGAGATACCCAGCAATACTTCATAAATCGTGGCAGACAATGTGCCCTTGTTGATCCCCGCCCCCATGGTGGCGTTGCCTTGCGGATCGAGGTCCGCCAGCAGCACCCGCTGGTTCAGTTGCGCAAGGCCGGCGGCCAGGTTCACGGCGGTAGTGGTTTTACCGACCCCGCCCTTTTGATTGGCGACACAAAATATTTTTGCCATGTATTGGTGTAAAGGTCGTGATTAGTTAGTCGTTAATTTGATGCCAAAGCCGATCAGGAAAATGCCCGCGGCCTTGGAAGCGAATGCAGCAATACGGCGATTGTGTCCCAGGCGCTTGGCCGCGGTATTCCCGAGCAGTACCAGCAGACTACCGTAAAACAGCGCGCAACTGGAGATGATTGCAGCCATGGTAAGGAAGGTCAGGCTGCCGCGCTGTGCCGCCGGATCAATGAACAAAGGGAAGAACGCCATATAAAACACGATCGCCTTGGGATTGATCAGCGTCACCAGGAAACCGCGGGTGAAATTGCTGACGCCGGCGAAACCCACGGCAGCGCTGGCGCCCTCGCTCTTCCTGGCGAACAGCAGTTTGCAGCCGAGGTAAGCCAGGTAGGCCGCACCCAGGTATTGCACGCCCTTGAACACCAGCGGATTGGCGGTCAGCAGCGCGGCCACGCCTATCGCCGCCAGGAACATCAGCACCGCATCGCCCAGCATGATGCCGAACAGCGAGGCGTAACCGCCGCGCACGCCTTCCCTGCCGGCGCTGGTCAGGATGCAAAACGTGCCGGCGCCGGGCAGCGCCAGGAACACCATGGTTGCAACGATCAGTTGCCAAACGTCGGTAATGCCAAGGGCGTGGAAAAATGCAGTCATGATGGAATTGCTCCCGCTGTTATTTGCGTTTGATAAAAATCAGGTGACGTTCCGCATCCAGCCCCGGCACCGCCAAGGGCCTGATTTCGGTGACTTCCCAGCCGGCCGGCAGGCGCGCGATTTCCTCATCCGGCCGCACGCCTTTCAGCGCGATGAACTGGCCGTCATCGGTCAGCAAATGCGCCGACCAGTTGATAAAATCGGCCAACTCCGCAAATGCCCGCGAAGTGATCACGTCAAATTTCTGCGCTACCTGCAACTGCTCTACCCGGGCGGTGTGAACGCTTACGGTGCCCAGGCCCAGCTCGGCTTTTACCTGGGTCAGGAATGCCGTTTTCTTGTGCACCGTGTCGACCATCGACACCCGCATCTGCGGCCTGGCCTTGCCGGCCCAGATCGCCAGGATCATCCCCGGCAGGCCGCCGCCGGCGCCTACGTCGAGCACATTCTTTGCCTCGGAAAAAGCCGGCACTACCGCCAGCGAATCCAGCAAATGGTGGGTCATCATCTGCGCCGGTTCGCGGATCGAAGTCAGGTTATAAACCTTGTTCCACTTTGCCAGCAGGTCCAGGTAAGCCAGCAGTTGCTGCTGCTGCTCCTGGTCCAGCGTGATTCCCAGTGCTGACGCACCTTGCTGCAGGCTCGCTTCCAGCGCTTGTTTTGCCGCCGGCGCGGTCTGCGTTGAACTCATGTTGCCACTCCTCGATTATCCCGGCAATTACCTTGATGGTAGTTGATCAGATAGTTGATAACTAAACAATCAGGCAGCCTGATCGTCTGCATTCAGCCGCTTCATGCCGCCCTTTTTCAGGTGCACCAGCAAGAGCGACAAGGCGGCCGGCGTAACGCCGGAAATGCGCGAAGCCTGGCCGAAGGTCTCCGGCCGGTGCAGATTCAGCTTCTGGCGCACTTCGATAGACAGCGCCTGCACGTCCATGTAGTCCAGGTCGGCGGGCAGCTTCAGGTTTTCATTGTGTTCATGGCGCTCGACTTCCTTCGCCTGGCGGTCGATGTACCCGGCGTACTTGACCTGGATCTCGACCTGCTCTTTGACCGTGTCGTCCTGCACGCCCGGACCGCCCAGGTCCTGGCCATCGAGACCCTTGAGCGTCATCAGTTGATCGTAAGAAACGTTTGGACGGCGCAGCAGGTCGACCAGGGAATATTCGCGTTCGATGGCCTTGCCCAGCAAGCGCTCTGCCTCGGCTTCGGCCACGATGCGCGGGTTGACCCAGGTTGAGCGCAGGCGCTCCATCTCGACCGCAACCGCTTCGCGCTTTTTCTCGAATTGCGCCCATTGGGCATCGCCGACGCAACCCAGCTGGCGGCCGATCTCGGTCAGGCGCAAGTCGGCATTATCTTCACGCAGGCTGAGGCGGTACTCGGCGCGGCTGGTGAACATGCGATAAGGCTCTTGCACGCCCTGGGTAATCAGGTCGTCCACCAGCACGCCAAGGTAAGCTTCGTCGCGGCGCGGTGTCCAGGCATCGCGCTCCTGCGTCTGCAGCGCGGCGTTCAAGCCGGCCAGCATGCCTTGGGCGGCTGCCTCTTCATAACCGGTAGTGCCATTGATCTGGCCAGCAAAATACAAGCCCTGGATCGACTTGGTTTCCAGCGAAGCCTTCAAGGCGCGCGGATCGAAATAATCGTATTCGATTGCATAGCCGGGACGCAAGATGTGGGCGTTCTCCAGCCCGCGCATCGAATGCACCAGGGCCAGCTGCACATCGAACGGCAGGCTTGTCGAAATACCATTGGGGTAGAACTCGTTGGTTGTCAGCCCTTCCGGCTCCAGGAATATCTGGTGCGAATCCTTGCCTGCAAAGCGGTGGATCTTGTCTTCTATCGATGGGCAGTAGCGCGGCCCTACTCCTTCGATCACGCCGGTATACATCGGGCTGCGATCTAGGCCGGCGCGGATAATGTCATGTGTTTGCTGGTTGGTATGGGTAATCCAGCAAGGCAGTTGGGCCGGATGCATGGCGGTATTGCCCATTACCGAGAATACCGGCACCGGATCGAGATCGCCCGGCTGTTCCTGCATCACGGAAAAATCAATAGTGCGGCCGTCGATGCGCGGCGGCGTGCCAGTCTTCAGGCGGCCTTGCGGCAGTTTCAATTCTTTCAGGCGCGCAGACAGGGAGATTGCAGGCGGATCGCCGGCACGGCCGGCGGAGTAGTTGTTGAGGCCGACATGGATCTTCCCATCCAGGAAAGTACCGGCGGTCAGCACCACTGCCCTGCTACGGAACTGGATACCGACTTGCGTAACGGCGCCGACCACGCGATCACCCTCCACCAGCAGGTCATCCACCGCTTGCTGGAACAGCCAGAGATTTTCCTGGTTTTCCAGGCGCGAACGGATAGCTTGCTTGTACAGGATACGGTCAGCTTGTGCGCGGGTTGCCCGTACTGCCGGCCCCTTTGAGGAATTCAGGATACGAAACTGGATGCCCGCTTCGTCGGTAGCGATAGCCATTGCACCACCCATCGCATCAACCTCTTTTACCAGGTGGCCCTTACCTATCCCGCCGATTGAAGGGTTGCACGACATCTGGCCCAGGGTCTCGATATTGTGTGTCAACAATAGAGTCTTCTGGCCCATGCGGGCAGACGCCAGCGCGGCTTCGGTGCCGGCGTGGCCGCCGCCGACGACGATTACATCAAAATGTGTAGGAAAAAGCATAGTGCGCCTCTTGGAGACGATGAAAAACAGTGGGCTGAGGCGTGATTATAAAGCATGCAGCTATCGCTTACACCCTCCCGCACACAGTGTCGCGATTGTTTCACGTGAAACATTGAACAAACCGGAGTTATCGCGCCCAAAACAACAACGGCGATTGTTTCACGTGAAACAATCGCCGTTAGTGGTGGCGTCGAGGAAATTATTTAAGGAAGGCGTCGTAACCCGTTTTCAAGATCAATACCGACACCACCAGCAAAAACAGCTTCCGTACAAAACCACTCCCATGCTTGAGCGCCAGCTTGGTGCCAACCAGGGAACCACCAACATTACAGATAGCCATTATCAATCCAAGCTGCCAGATGATATGCCCGCTATATCCAAACCACAGCAAGGCGGCCAGGTTGGTCGCCACATTGATAACCTTGGAGACGGCGGAGGCCGCCAGGAAATCGAAACCGAAAAATCGCACAAACAGGAAAATCAGGAAGCTACCTGTACCAGGGCCGAAAACACCGTCATAAAAACCAATCCCACCGCCGATCAGCACCGCAAGCAGCTTCTCTTTCGAGCCGGTATGCAGAGGAGCATGAATACTGCCGAAATCTTTCTTCTTCACCGTGTATATCGCGACCGCCAGCAAAATGAACGGCAGCGATTTGCGAATCGCCTCAGTCGGTATATGGGTTACGGTATATGCGCCAAGGAAGGCAAACAGGAATGCCGCTCCTGCTGCGGGCAATGCCGCACTCCATGCCAGCTTGACACGTTTGGCGAAATTGACCGCAGCGGCGCCGGTGCCAAATATCCCGGCCAGCTTGTTGGTGCCGAAAACGGTAGCCGGCGCGGCATTGGGCAGCATCGAGAACAAGGCCGGTATCTGGATCAAGCCCCCTCCTCCAACCACGGCGTCGATCAGGCCGGCGACAAAACTGGCAAGGGCAAGGATAAGGAAGTCGGGAAATAACTCAGGCATGATGAACCAGGCAATATTAAAGACACGCAATTTTACGTGCCTGCGCCTGGGTGAGCATGCCAGGCAGCTATGTTATTTAGTCATAGCTATCCAAGTAATTCGATTAGCTGAACAGGATGGAAAAGTTCAAGCAAGCAACTTAATTAACTTCGGCACGACTGCTTAATATTTAAGCAGTCCAGATATCCCTATCCCCTAAACAAAAAGCCCGTACCAGCCAAGCTGGGTACGGGCTTTTAAAGATACGGCCGGGACTACGTCATCTGGCGCCGGAACGCTTGAGCAAGGCCGAGATTTCACCGACAATCCCGCGCCGGAACGCCAGCACGCAGACAATGAAGATAAAGCCAGTAACGATAGTGACCGACTCGCCAAGTCCACTGAACCATTCGATATGCGTCACCGAGGCCAGCCAGTTACCGATATCGCCCAGCTTGTTCTCCAGCACGATGATGATCAGCGCACCGACGATCGGTCCTATAATCGTGCCCAAACCACCCACCAAGGTCATCAGCACCACCAGCCCCGACATGGTCCAGTGCACGTCGGTCAGCGTTTCAAAACCCAGCACCAGGGTCTTGGTAGAACCGGCCAGGCCTGACAGCGCGGCCGACAGGACAAAGGCCAGCAGCTTGTAGCGGCTGACGTCGTAGCCGAGCGAAATGGCGCGCGGCTCGTTTTCCTTGATCGCTTTCAGCACCTGGCCAAACGGCGAGTTCACGGTGCGCATGATCAGCGCGAAGCCGGCCACTGCAATCGCCAGCACCACATAGTACAAAGTCAGGTCGTTGCCGAGATCGATAAAACCGAACAGATGCCCGCGCGGCACACCCTGCAAGCCATCCTCGCCGCCGGTGAACGGCATCTGCAGGCAAACGAAATACAGCATCTGCGCCAGCGCCAAGGTAATCATCGTGAAGTAGATGCCCTGGCGGCGGATCGCCAGGCTGCCCATTACCAGGCCGATCAGGGCGCCCGCCGCAGTCCCTGCCAGCAAGCCCACTTCCGTCGGCAAGCCGAGCTTGGTCAAGACATAACCTGCGATATAGCCGGCGCCGCCGAAGAATGCAGCATGTCCAAACGACAACAATCCAGTAAAGCCGATCAGCAGGTTGAACGCGCAGGCAAACAGCGCGAAGCAGATGATCTTCATCAGGAACACCGGATAGATGCCGAACGGCGCCGCCAGTGCCGCAGCCAACAGCAAACCGTAGCCTATTTTCTTGTTCATGTTCATAGCCGCTCCGCTCATTTCTCTTTGCCGAACAGGCCTGCCGGCCGGATCATCAGCACAATCGCCATCACGATGAACACCACCGTGGCCGACGCTTCCGGATAAAACACGCGGGTCAATCCCTCGATCACGCCCAGCGCCAGGCCGGTAATGATGGAACCCATGATGGAACCCATGCCGCCGATCACCACAACCGCGAATACGACGATAATCAGGTTCGAACCCATCAGTGGCGAGACCTGGATCACCGGCGCCGCCAGCACCCCGGCAAAGGCCGCCAAAGCGACGCCGAAGCCGTAGGTCAAGGTCACCATCAGCGGCACGTTGACGCCGAATGCTTCGACCAGCTTCGGATTCTCGGTGCCGGCGCGCAGGTAAGCGCCCAGCTTGGTCTTCTCGATCACGAACCAGGTCGCAAAACACACCGTCAGCGAAGCCAGCACCACCCAGGCGCGATAGTTCGGCAGCACCATGAAACCGAGGTCGGTGGCGCCGCTCAGCAGTTCCGGCACCGAGAACGGCTGGCCGGAAACGCCATAGAACGAACGGAAGATGCCTTCCACCATCAGGGTGATGCCGAAGGTCAGCAGCAAGCCGTACAAGTGGTCCAGCTTGTACAGCCAGCGCAGCATGGTCTTCTCGATGATGACGCCGAACAGCCCCACCAGCAGCGGCGCCAGGGCCAGCATCACCCAGTAGTTCAGGTTGAAATAGGTCAGCCCGATCCAGGCCAGGAAGGCGCCCATCATGTACAGCGCACCATGGGCGAAATTGATCACGTTGAGCAAGCCGAAGATCACTGCCAGGCCGAGCGACAGCATGGCGTAGAACGAGCCGTTGACGAGCCCCAGCAGCAGCTGGCTCATCAAGGCTTGAAAGGGAATGCCGAATATTTCCATGGCAATGTCATCAAAAGGTCACTCGTGCGAGTGAAGGACTATCGAACAGCGCGCCACGCAGCGCAGGAAAAAATCCTTGCACTGCGCGGCGCGCCAGGCATATCGTCAGCATCGGGCCGCATCCTCAGCAGAGGCGCGGCAGCCTGGTTACTTCCACAAGGCGCACTTGCTCTCGGCCTTGGTCGTGAAAGCCTGTTCGCCCGGGATGGTCTGGATCTTGGTCAGGTAGTCCCAAGGATATTTCGATTCAGCCGGTGTCTTGACCTGGTACAGCGTCATGTCGTGCACTACCCGGCCATCCGCACGCAGATAAGCGTTCTTGGCGTACATGTCGTTGAACTTGGCCTTGCGCAGCTGCTCCATCACCTTGTCGCCGTCGTCCGTGCCGGTGGCCTTGACTGCAGCCAGGTATTGCATCGCCGACGAGTAATCCGCGGCCTGCAGGCTGGACGGTTCCTTTTTCATCTTCTCGAAATAACGCTTCGCCCATTTGCGCGATTCGTCGTTCTGGTCCCAGTACCAGCTGTCGGTCAGGTACATGCCCTGGGTCTGCTTCAGGGTCAGCGAATGGATGTCGTTGATGAACACCAGCAGGCCGGCCAGCTTGGCGTTCTTGGTGACGCCGAATTCATTGGCGGCCTTGACCGAGTTGATCAGGTCGCCGCCGGCATTCGCCAGGCCGATGATCTGCGCCTTGGACGACTGCGCCTGCAGCATGAAGGAAGAAAAATCAGAGGCGTTCAATGGATGCTTGACCGCGCCGAGCACGGTACCGCCAGACGCTTTCACTACCGCGGTCGTATCTTTTTCCAGCGACGCGCCGAAGGCATAATCGGCAGTCAGGAAATACCAGCTCTTGCCGCCCTGCTTCACTACCGCCGAACCGGTGCCATGCGCCAGGGCGTAGGTATCGTAGGCATAGTGCACGGTATAAGGTGTGCATTCTTCGTTGGTCAGGCGGGTGCTGCCGGCGCCGATTTCAAAGAACGGTTTCTTCTTTTCCGCTGCAATCTTCGCCATCGCCAGCGCGGTGCCGGAGTTGGTGCCGCCGATCAGCACGTCCAGGCCTTGCTGGTCAAACCACTCGCGCGCCTTGCTCGATGCGATGTCGGCCTTGTTCTGGTGATCCGCCACCACCAGCTCGATTTTCTTGCCGTTGATGGCGCCGCCCATGTCGGCGATCGCCATCTTGATTGCTTCCGCGCCGCCGGGGCCGTCGATATCGGAGTAAACGCTCGACATGTCCGTGATGAAGCCGATCTTGATGACGTCGCCGGAAATCTGCGCCGAAGCCGGCGCGGCAAGGCCGAGGGCGACAGTACTGCTCACTGCGGCTGCCAAAATCTTTAACTTGATATTCATTGTCTTCTCCATTTTTTAAACCACCCGTTATCCCGCGGCTGCATCCGCAGCAAGCGGAACTCCCCGTCCAGACCTACACACCCAACAAAGCATTCAACACCGGCATTTTCTGTTCCAGCTGCGACGACGCAAACGACTCCACGATCTGCCCGTGCTCCATCACGTAAAAACGGTCCGCCAGGGGCGCCGCAAACCGGAAGTTCTGCTCCACCATCACGATCGTGTATCCCTTGGCTTTCAAGGTGGTGATCATGCGCGCCAGCGTCTGCACGATCACCGGCGCCAGGCCTTCGGATATCTCGTCCAGCAACAGCAGCCGCGCGCCGGTGCGCAAGATGCGCGCAACCGCCAGCATCTGCTGTTCGCCGCCCGACAGGCGCGTGCCCTGGCTGTTCCTGCGTTCTTTCAGGTTGGGAAACATGTCGTAGATTTCGTCGACGGACATCCCCTTTTCGGTAGTCGACAGCGACGGCGGCAACAGCAGGTTTTCCTCGGTCGACAAGGAAGAAAAAATGCCGCGTTCTTCGGGACAATAGCCGACGCCGTGATGCGCAATCTTGTAGGTCGGCAGCGCGATCGTCTCGACGCCGCCGATCTTGATCGAGCCTTTGCGGGCGCCGGTCAAGCCCATGATCGCACGCATGGTGGTAGTGCGGCCGGCGCCGTTGCGGCCCAGCAGCGTCACCACTTCGCCCTTGTTCACGCTGAGGTTGACGTTGTGCAGGATATGCGATTCGCCATACCAGGCTTGCAGGTTTTCGATGGCCAGCGCAGCCGTGCCTTGGGCTGCGGCGCTGACGCTTGGAGATTGGACAGCGGACATCAATGCGCTCCTGCCAGTGCCTCGGTGCTGGTGCCCATGTAGGCTTCCATCACCAGCGGGTTCTTGGATACTTCATCATAGCGGCCTTCGGCCA
Source organism: Collimonas rhizosphaerae (assembly GCF_038896935.1). Taxonomy (NCBI): domain Bacteria; kingdom Pseudomonadati; phylum Pseudomonadota; class Betaproteobacteria; order Burkholderiales; family Oxalobacteraceae; genus Collimonas; species Collimonas rhizosphaerae. The sequence goes on along the minus strand of NZ_JBANDC010000008.1, from coordinate 195,738 downwards.
GCATGGCGCCGCGCTGCAGGACGCTGATCTTGTCGCAGATGCCTGACACCACGTTCATGTTGTGCTCCACCATCAGGATGGTGCGGCCGGCGGAAACTTTCTTGATCAGCGCCGTGACGCGGTCGACGTCTTCATGCCCCATGCCCTGGGTCGGTTCATCCAGCAGCATCAGTTCCGGCTCCATGCCCAGGGTAGTCGCAATCTCCAGCGCCCGCTTGCGGCCGTAAGGCAGGTCGACGGTCAGGGTATCGGCGAACTCGGTGAGGTCGACTTCCGCCAGCAGTTCCATAGCGCGCTGGTTCAGCTGCGCCAGCGATTTGCCGCTTTTCCAGAAATGGTAGGAAGTGCCCAGTGTACGCTGCAAGCCTATGCGCACATTCTCCATCACGCTCAAATGCGGAAACACGGCGGAAATCTGGAAGGAACGGATAATGCCTTGGCGCGCGATCTGGGCCGGCGCATCGGTCGTGATATCACGGCCGTTGAACAGGATCTGGCCGGAAGTCGGCACCAGGAATTTGGTCAGCAGATTGAAACAAGTCGTCTTCCCTGCCCCGTTGGGACCGATCAGCGCGTGGATATGGCCGCGCTCGACCTGCAGGTTAACGCCATTGACGGCCGTGAACCCCCTGAACTCCTTGGTCAGGTTTTTTGTCTCCAAGATGATGTCAGTCATCCGGTCTCCTATGCATGTTGCCTTATCGGAACCGCTCGCAGATGGTATTGCAAGCGCCTTATCAGCCTTATATTTTTTTACGGATACTAACCGTTGCCGCTCTGCCGGGGCAATACGTAGAAATACTATACAAAAACTTTGGATAAATTAGCCATGTCTTACAAAATATCCTGAACGGCGCCCAGGACCAAGCCCTTATTTTCATTTGCCGGCGCCCTCTTTGATGAATTTTGCCGCCATTTCCGCAATCATCAGGGTCGGCGAATTGGTATTGCCGGAAGTGATGGTCGGCATCACCGACGCGTCAACCACGCGCAGCGCCCCTACACCCTTCACCCGCAGCTGGCTGTCCACCACTGCCATCGGATCGTCGCCACGGCCCATCTTGCAGGTCCCTACGGGATGAAAGATGGTGGTGCCGATTTCGCCGGCGGCTTTGATCAGTTCTTCCTCGGTCCGGTATTGCGGGCCAGGCTTGAATTCTTCCGGCGCATATTTCTGCAGCGCCGGGGCGGCGGCAATCCTGCGCGTCAACAGCAGCGACGCTGCGGCAACCTTGCGGTCCTCCTCGGTATCCAGGTAATTCAGGGTAATTTTCGGCGCCTCCCCGGCCACGCCGGAAGCGATCCGCACATGGCCGCGCGAACTGGGCCGCAGGTTGCAGACGCTGGCGGTAAAAGCCGGGAAAGCATGCAGCGGATCGCCGAATTTTTCCAGCGACAGCGGTTGCACATGATATTCCAGGTTGGCCGTGGCCTGCCCCGGATCGGACTTGGCGAACGCCCCCAGCTGCGACGGCGCCATCGACATCGGGCCGCTCTGCATCAGCAGGTATTCCAGGCCGATCCTGGCCTTGCCTAGCCAGCTGCCGCTCATGGCGTTAAGGGTTTTGACGCCGCTGACCTTGAACGCCATCCTGATCTGCAAATGGTCTTGCAGATTCTCGCCGACACCCGGGGTATCCTGCACGACTGGGATCTGGTGCTGCTGCAGCAGCGCCGCCGGACCGATGCCGGACAACTGCAGGATTTGCGGAGAACCGACAGCGCCGGCGCTCAGCAGGGTTTCGCGACTGGCCTCGGCATGCCATTCCTTGCCGCCGCCGGAAAACTCGACGCCCTTGCACACCAGTCCCTGCTCGCCACGCTCAAGCGACAGGCGCTTTACCTGGCAGCCGGTCATGATCGTCAGGTTGCCGCGGCCGCTGGCAGAACGTAAAAAAGCCTTGGCCGCATTCCAGCGGATGCCGCGCTTTTGGTTCACGTCGAAATAACTGCATCCCTCATTGTCGCCGCGGTTAAAGTCATCAACCTTGGGGATGCCGGTTTCGGCCGCAGCATCGCGGAAAGCATCCAGGATCTTCCAGGACAAGCGCTGCTTTTCAACCCGCCATTCGCCGCCGGCGCCGTGGAATTCACTGGCGCCGTTATAGTGGTCTTCGCTCTTCCTGAACAATGGCAGCACCTGCTCCCAGCGCCATGCAGGATCACCGGTGAGTTCTGCCCACTGGTCGTAATCCCGGGCCTGGCCACGCATGTAGATCATGCCGTTGATCGACGAACTTCCGCCCAGCACCTTGCCGCGCGGATAAATCAGGCTGCGCCCATTCAAGCCGGCATCAGGCTCAGTCCGGTACATCCAGTCGGTACGCGGATTGTTGATGCAATACAGGTAGCCGACAGGGATATGGATCCAGATGTAATCGTCCTTGGCGCCTGCTTCTATCAGCAATACCTTAACCGAACCGTCCTGTGTCAAACGATTCGCCAGCACGCAGCCGGCGGTCCCCGCACCGATGATGATGTAGTCGTACTTGCCTGCTGATTCCATGCGTCTCTTTCTGTTTTTTTGTCTTGTGCAAACCTGCTTTGCCGCCTGATTCTCAAAATCCCATTCTGCGCTTCTCAAAAAAATGAAACATCACAGAACGAGATCTGTATAGAACATGAATATTATTTATACCGTTTTTAAAATAATTATTTACACCATTTATTTAGCGACCGGCATGGTGAATTCCGCGCCTTTTGAAATGGTCTGCGGCCAGCGCTGCATGATCGATTTATAGCGCGTATAAAACCGCACTCCTTCTTCTCCGTATGCATGCGTATCGCCAAACAGCGAGCGCTTCCATCCGCCGAAGGAGTGCCACGCCATCGGCACCGGAATCGGTACGTTGATGCCGACCATGCCGACCTCAATGCGCCGCGAAAACTCGCGCGCGGTATTGCCGTCCGAGGTGAACAGCGCTACGCCGTTGCCGAATTCGTGGGCATTGACCAGGTTCACGGCAGCAGCAAAATCAGGCACCCGGACGATGCAAAGAACCGGTCCGAAAATCTCTTCCTGGTAGATTTTCATTTCCGGCGTCACCTGGTCGAACAACGATCCGCCAAGGAAAAATCCCTGCTCCAGTCCCGCAACTTTCAGGCCCCGGCCATCGACCAGCAGCCTGGCGCCGGCAGCAACGCCGCCTTCGATATAAGCTTCGATCTTTTCCTTGTGCACGGCGCTGACCACCGGCCCCATTTCCGCATCGGCTTCCATGCCGTTCTTGATCTTCAGCGCTTTCACGCGCGGAATCAGCGCTTCTATCAATTTGTCGGCGACATTGCCGACGGCCACCGCCACCGATATCGCCATGCAGCGTTCCCCGGCCGAGCCGTAAGCAGCACCCATCAACGCATCCACCGCCTGGTCCAGGTCGGCGTCCGGCATTACCACCAGGTGATTCTTGGCGCCTCCCAGCGCCTGTACTCTCAGTGGATAAACGCCTTTGCGCTTGGCGCCCTCCTGGTAAATATATTCCGCGATAGGCGTAGATCCGACGAACGACACCGCCTTCACATCGGGATGCTGCAACAAGGTATCCACTGCCAGCTTGTCGCCTTGCACCACATTGAATACGCCATCCGGCAAACCGGCCTGGCGGAACAGGTCAGCCATCATCAACGACGGCGACGGATCGCGCTCGGAAGGCTTGAGGATAAATGTGTTGCCGGTCGCAATCGCCATCGGCGCCATCCACAACGGCACCATTACCGGAAAATTGAATGGCGTGATGCCGGCGGTGACGCCCAGCGGCTGGCGCAGGTTCCAGTTATCGATGCCGCCGCCGATATTGTCGGTAAATTGCGTCTTCAGCAGATGCGGAACACCGCAAGCAAATTCGACGATTTCCAGGCCGCGCGTCACTTCGCCCTTGGCATCGGAAAACACCTTGCCGTGTTCCCGCGTAATCGCCGCCGCCAGCGCATCGTGATGCTGCTCCATCAATTCCTTGAACCTGAACATCACCCGCGCACGCTTCAGCGGTGCGGTATCAGCCCATGCCGGCGCAGCTGCAGATGCGGCGGCAACCGCGGCGTTGACTTCTTCCACGCTGCCCAGCACAACCCTGGCCGAAACCGCGCCGGTGGCCGGGTTGAACACGTCTTGCAAACGGCCGCTGGCGGATTCTGTCAGCTTGCCGTTGATGTAATGTTGAATGAGCGGAGTCGGGCTGGGCGTCGAATTGAATTCGGTAGTCATAAGGATTCCTTTTGGTAAAACCGGGTTCGGTTAGCGTTTTCCCAGAATATCGCTAGCTTTGCCAACAATCCAATGAGTTATGATCAATATCAATATAAGCAATGCTAATAATAAAACCATCCTGATTAAAGATTAAGCACATGGACATTACCCAGCTTCGCGCCTTCCTCACCGTCGCCAGGGAGGGCAACTTGACACGCGCAGCCGAACTCCTGCACGTCACGCAACCAGCGGTCAGCCTGCAAATCAAGTCGCTGCAGGCCAGCCTGAACCTGCAACTGTTTACGCGCATCCCCAGCGGTATGGCTTTGACCGACGAAGGCATCAAGTTGCTGCCATTTGCCGAACGTGCAATCGCCGCCATGGCGGAAATGCGCCAGCAGGCAGAAAGCCTGCACTCTGACAGCTCGGAAATCCTGAGCGGAAAACTGGCGATCGGCACCATTCTCGATCCTGAATTCATCCGGTTGGGCGCTTTCCTGCAGCGCCTGGTGGAAAGTTATCCCCAGCTTTCTACACAGTTGCAGCACAGCATGTCTGGCGATGTACTACAGCAAATCAAATCCGGCCATCTCGATGTCGGTTATTACCTCGGTACGCCCAACAAAAACTTTCACCGGCTCACACTGACACAATTTACTTACTGCGTGCTTGCACCATCCGGCTGGAAAAGCCGGGTTTCCGGAAAAGACTGGCCGGCTTTGGCCAAACTGCCCTGGATCTGGACTCCACCCGAGTCAGCGCATCATCGTTTACTCAGCAAAACTTTTGCTCAATACAAAGTCACGCCAAACAAAGTTGCGCTGGTCGACCAGGAACCTTCGATGCTTGACCTGGTGAAATCCGGAGTCGGCTTGTCTCTGGTGCGGGAGTCAATTGCATTACGTGAAGCACATGCCCACGGATTGGTGATTTCCGATACGGTCAATTTATCCACCGAACTTTCGTTTATCACCCTGGAAAAACGCAAGGACGAACCGGTCATCGCTGCAATTTTTGCGATATTGCAGTCAATCTGGAAAAACTGATGCTTCAAAAGCATCTTTTAGAGAAGAAAACTCGTCCTTTTTGCAAATCCAGCTTCTTCAGCTTTGTATTTAAAGATTTATATATATAAATAGTAGTAGTAGTTAACCACCTGCTTTTCTGTGGATAACTATAAATTTGACTATTCATTCAATAACTTACGGCTTGGATAAATGCTGAGTAAACCTTGTATCTGGAAAGAACATTTCTTGGATAAAAATGACGGTCTGACGCTTGTCCTGGTTTATTCACATTGGATTCCACTAGTTATCCAAAGACTTATCCACAACCCTCGTTCTGGATCTCTTCTTTTCTACCGTTGAAATAGATGCATTTTTTGAATCAAGGAAAGAAGGTTTTTGAAAAAAAGCTTTTTTTATTTCTTTTTGTTAAATATTTTTTTAAAAGCAACTTCAAAAGAAAAGGTTTTTCGGTTTTGTATTTAAAGATTTATATATATAAATAGTAGTAGTAGTTAACTAACTGCTTTTCTGTGGATAACTGCCTATTTGACCATTCATTCAAGTACTTATGGATTGGATAAAGCCTGAGTAATCGGTGTATCGCAAAAGAATAGTTCTTGGATAAAAAGATGGCTGTGGAAAACTATCTCAGATATCCACAATTGAAAAACACAATATCCACAGCTTTATCCACAAAATCCGAAAATCGGGCTGTTTGCCTGGGTTTTTGAGCCTCTTGAACCTGTTTTCAAGAAAATTTTTCTCTTGCCTAAATAATGAGCAGCATGAAAGAAGGAAAAAAGCCTGGACAGGATAAATCCAAACCTTTAATGTACGCTTAGCGTATATAAAGGTGGCGAGAATGAGTGATCAACAAACTTTCCTGCGCGACGCCATGCGTCGCCTGAACCTGACCCGGGACAATTTTTCCGACCGCATCGGCATTCGCAAGCGTGCGTTGGACACCTGGCTGCTTCCGGAAACGTCCAGCGAATTCAGGGTCATGCCGGACATTGTCAGCAAATTTGTCGGCGAAATCCTGGCTGCCGAATTGCTTAAATCTGCTTCAACGCAGAGCGTATATGTCAATAAAACAGATGCGCCGCTCCGCGAGCAGATTTCTTATAACGGCAGGCCCCAGCTGCTGTCGGTCGACCAGTTCTCACGCGATTCACTGGAGCAGCTGTTCCGCGTGACAGACATCATGCAGCCCATTGCAAGGCGCCAGAAGGTCTCGCGCATCCTCGAGGGGGCGGTGCTAGCCAATTTGTTCTTTGAAGCCAGCACGCGCACGCGTATCAGCTTTGGCGCGGCTTTTTGCCGGCTGGGAGGTTCGGTGTGCGACACCACCGGTTTTACCTTCTCTTCGATGACCAAGGGCGAGTCGATCTACGACACCAGCCGCGTCATCAGCGGTTATGCCGATGCGCTGGTAGTCAGGCATCCGGAACAGGGAGCGGTGGACGAATTCGCCCGCGCTACGAATATCCCGGTAATCAACGGCGGCGACGGGCCGGGTGAGCACCCGAGCCAGGCGATCCTCGACCTGTACACCATACAGCGTGAGTTCTCGCGCCTGGGGAAACTGGTCGACGGCGCCCATATCGTCATGGTCGGCGACCTGAAGTACGGCCGCACCGTGCATTCGCTGATCAAGCTGCTGGCCCTGTATCGGGGCCTCAGGTTCACCCTGGTGGCGCCGCCGACGCTGGAGATGCCGGCCCATATCCTGGAACGCATCGCCCGCGGCGGCCACACGGTGGAGCAATCGGCCTCGCTGGCGCAGGGATTGAAGGGGGCTGACATCGTGTACGCAACCCGGATCCAGAAAGAACGCTTCGCCGACGAGGCGATAGAAGGCTACACCCCCGATTTCCAGATCAACCAGGCGCTGATCGACGCCACCTGCGGCGCCGGCACCATCGTCATGCATCCCCTGCCGCGCGATGGCAGGCCGGGCGCCAACGACCTGAGCACGGATCTCAACCACGATCCGCGCCTGGCGATCTTCCGCCAGACTGACAACGGCATTCCGGTGAGGATGGCGATTTTCGCCACCCTGCTAGGCGTGGAAAACCAGGTGCAGCATTCGATGCGCGACGTCAGCTGGCGCTCACCGCACTATGTCGGGCCGGATGACGCGGTATTTGATGGGGTCGCCTAGACGGGGTCGCCAGGATGGTGGGATCGATTGAAATTTGCGGGCCGGACCAGCCGGTCCGCCCGCATACTGCAGGAAAAAAAGGCCTAGTGCGTTTTCTTTAGGCGCAAAGTCTTGCCGGGCGGCGGCGCCACCGGCTTTTCCTTGGCCAGCGCCAGCAGGCCGGCGCAATCGCTCTGCTGGTCCGGGCTGATATTGATCAATGGCAGCACTGCCGCCACCGGAGCCAGCACGCCGAGCGCAATCGCACCGCCAGCCTTCAAGGCCAGCACACCCTTGTCCACCCCTACGTCCGGGTTCTTGAAGCTGCCTGTGACGTGCAGCGGCGACCTGAGCGAGAAGATGCGCAAGCCCTTGGTCTTCGGATTGATGGTCAGCGCCAGCGACTCCTGGGCGAGATTGACCTGGCCTTCGACATTGATGATGGCGTCGTCGGTATCCATCACGAAGGTGCGGGCGTCCATCACGCCGTTGGTCACGGCAAAATCGCTGGCCAGGCAATTGAGCTTCACCTGCTTGTCGCCGAACAGCTTGGAAATCACCACATTGCCGATGTTCAGGCCAGCCGCCTCCAGCAAGAACTTGCTGATGGTGCCCTGGTTGATCAGGGTTTTCAGTTCGCCGTTCGAGCTGGCCAGCAGGCTGGCCACCGAGTTGCCGACAGCGGACAGAGAGGCGTCGCCGTTTATTTCACCCAGGCTGGCCTGGGCTGACGCCAGCGTCGGGAACAGCTGCTTGATTTTCAGGTGGCGCGCCGATATTTTCATTTCCGCCTTGATCAGCTTGTTGCTGCCGTCGAGCTTGATGTTGGAAACCAGGTTGCCGCCGGCCACGCCAAAGTTCAGCGGCGTCAACGACAGCACACTGTCCTTCAAGTGCAGGTCGGCGACCAGGTCCTGGATCGGCAGGTCCTTGTCGCGGATAATCTTGCGGCCGGTGAATTTGACATCGGCATCGATGCTGCCCCAGCGCGCGGTATCGAACTGCTCCACCGGCAGCACCTTGTTGCTCGGCTGCGCCACGCCGTCGCCGCGATTGGCCTTGCTGGCGTTCGAGTCGGCGCCGATCAGCGGCGCCAGGTCCTGCAGCTTGAGCTGGTTGGACAGCAGCGAGCCTTTCAGCAAAGACCGTGGTTTCTGCGCGATGTATTCCAGCGTGCCGGACAAGTCGCTGGAGCCGACGCGGCCGCTGAATTTATCGTAGGTCCAGTCGCCGCCGGCGCTGTTGAGCTTGCCGATCAGCCGCCCTTCAGTGGCGAACGGCGGCGTCGCCGGCAGCACGATGCCGGTCAGCGGATACAGGTTGGACATGCTGGCGCCCGACAGTTTCAAACGCAAGTCCAGCGCCGCCAGGTCGCTCGGCTTGGTCAGCGTGCCCTGGATGGCAATCGCGGTCTTGCCGATATTGACGCTGGCCTGCAGCGGATAGGGCGTGGTGGAATTTTGCAGCGACAGCACCGCGCCGGCTTTGCCGCTGCCGCTGACGGCAGCCTTGTTGAACGTGCCGCCGACCTTCCAGCCGATGCCGTAACCTTCGGCGCTGGCTGCCGGCAAGCTGTCGATGTCAGCCTTGATATTGAGCTTGCTGATGGGGTCCAGCAACCTCACCGTGCCTTTCGCCAGGGCCAGCTTTTGCAGTTCCAGCTGCCAGGCAGACGGTCCGCTGGATTTGAACGTCCAGTTGTTGTCGCCATCCGGCTTGCGTTCCAGCGCGATGCTTGGCGTATCGAGCTCCAGCGACGGTATCACGATACGGTGCGCGAGCAAGGGCAAAGGACTCAATGAAAACGTCAGCTGGCCGATCTCCGCCATGTGCGGGCCGGTCTTGGCCCAGTCGGGATTGTCCAGCACGATATCCTTGGCGCTCAGGCGCGGCCAGGGCACCCAGCGGCGCCAGCTATCGAGGTCGGCCTGCGATTTTTGCCAGGTAAGCACCAGGTCGCCGCGAATCGCGAAATTGCGTCCGGTGGCCTCGCTGACCCGCTGGTTCAGCCAGGGTTTGGCGCGGTTCCAGTCGAATGTGAGCAGCAGCGCCACGCAGAGGGCGATCAAAGCAATCAATGCCGCAATCGACCATAACAGCCATCGAACCGGGCGCCGCAGCGAGGGAAATGTAGAGGCAGTCATAAGGTTGTGAGGTAAGTCGCGATGAAAAAGTTCAATTTGACAAGTGTCCGGATTGCCGTGCTTGCCGCTCTAGCAATAATAAACTGATGAGAGTGTATGTCATCGAGACCCGGTGATGAGGCGTTATCTAGAGACTGACCCCCTGCATTTGTGTGAGACATGCAAGCGTTTGTAACCCGGTGTTGCGTAGCCAAGTTGCCGTGCTAGCGTGTAACTACCGTCCATTCCTCGTAGTCTGGAGCAAAAAATGAGCAATAATAAAAATACTTCGATGTCGCTGATGCTGAGCGTCTGCGTAGCGGTGCTGCCGCTGGCAGCCTGCGACAAAAAGCCGGACGCTGCGCCTGCCGCGGCCGCGCCGCAGGCGCCGCAAGCACAGGCGGCTCCGGCCTATGTGCCGCCAACCGCGGACCAGCTGTATCAGCTGGTCGGGCCGATCGCCCTGTTTCCCGACAAGCTGGTGGCGCAAGTACTGGCGGCATCCAGCTATCCTGACCAGATCACCGCTGCCGACAACTGGCTGGCGCAAAACAAGAACCTGAAAGGCGCCCAGCTGCAGGACGCAGCCAACCAGCAACCCTGGGACGTCAGCGTAAAAGGCTTGACGCAGTTTCCCAGCGTGCTGGACCAGATGGCGCGCAACATTCCGTGGACTTCGGCCCTTGGCGATGCGTACGTCAACGATCCGACCGATGTCATGAACGCGATCCAGGTAATGCGCCAGCGCGCCGCCAGCAGCGGCAACCTGAAGGACACCAGGCAGCAGCGGATCGCCGTACGGCCGCGCGTGCAGCCGGCTCCGCCCAGCGACTATGCACCGCCGCCCGGCGAGCCGCTGGTCTACGCCGGACCGGAAATGATCCCGCCGCCGCCGGAAACCATCGTGATCGAACCGGCCGAGCCTGACGTGGTGTACGTGCCGGCCTACAACCCCGGCGTGGTCTATGGCCAGCCGCTGCCGGTCTATCCCGGCTATGCCTATGAACCTCCTGCTCCCTATTACCCGCCTGGCGAGATAGTGACTGCCGGCGTGATTACCTTCGGCCTCGGCATTGCGGTCGGTGCGGTGATCAGCCATCACGACTGGGGCTGGAATTCCTGGGGCGTGCACTGGGGCGGCGAAGGCGGCGGCGGCAACTGGCGCGGCGATGGCGACCGCGATCATGGCTGGCACCGGCCAGCGGTTGTGTATAACAACAATACCTATGTGTCGCGCTCCACGACCATCGTCAACCGCGTGACCAACAACTACAACAACACCTACAACAACAGTACGGTGAATAACAACAACACGATCACCAACACGCGCAATAATTTTGGCGGCCCCGGCAACAACAATCCTGCCGTGGCCAACGGCGGGCGCCCCCCCGGCCAGCCGGGCGGCGGCGCGGCCAATTTCTTCAATGCGCAGCGGCCGAATCCGGCAGTGCAAGCGAATCCTGCACAGCCGCAGCCGCAAGCGCAGCAGCGTCCGAACCAGAATGCCGCGCCATTTGCCGGCAATCCGCGGCAGAATCATGGCCAGCCGGATTTCAGCCACATGAGCCGGCCCGACTTCGGCAAGGTCCCGCCGCAAGCCAACGGCGCCGTGCCTAACGCCAATCAACTGGCGCGCCCGGGATTCATCCGGCCCGCTCCAGGCCAGCCGCAGGCCGGCGAACCGGGACATCCGGCTACCGGTCAGCCGGGACAGAACCCGGTGCCGAACCAGCTACAGCAAAACGCGCAGAACCGGCATCCGGTCCAGCCGAGGAACCTGGAAGCAGAAAGCCCTGTGAACCTGCACAAGAATCCTTTCAACGGCAATGTGCCGCGACCCAACGCCAATCGCCCTGCCGCGCCGGAAGCGGCAAGACCGCAGCCGACGCCGCAGCCGCAATTCCAACCCCAGCCTCAGCCGCAAAACCTGCCCAACCGGCAGCCGGAACAGGCCCAGCACCCTGCCCAGCAGATACATCAGGAACCGAACCGGCCGGAATGGCGGCCGCAAGCACAGCAGCCACGGCCAGAGATACAGCAGCCAAGGCCGCAACCTCAGCCGCAGGCACAGCAACCACGGCCAGAGGCACAGCAGCCACGGCCACAGCCACCACAACCACAGGTGCAGCAACCGCGACCGCAGCCTCAGCCGCAAATGCAGCAGCCACGGCCACAACCGCCGCAACCGCAGGCCCAGCATCCGCCTCAGCAAAATCACGAGCAGCCTCATCCCAACAATGTCCATCCGCAAAAAAAGGATGACGAACATAAATGAGTGCATCGCAAAAATGCCGTTAGGGCGAGCCGCGGCAAGCATCACGGCGCAATAAAAAAGGCTGGCTGAACACAGGGTTCAGCCAGCCTTTTCATTTACGGCGGACGCTGTCGGGTTTGCTGTGCCTAAGCTTGCAAGGTCATCAGGCTGGCGTTGCCGCCGGCGGCCGTGGTGTTGACGCAAACCGCACGTTCGGCCAGCAGGCGCCACAGGGGAATCGAAGCGTATTCCGACGTTTCCAGCAAAGGCACCAGTGCCCCGCTTTGTTCTCCGAGCGCAGTCAGCAAAGGACGCAGGCGCGCTGTGCCGGCGCCGTCGACCAGGGCCAGCTGCAAACGCGTGGCGTGGTCGTTGCCGGCAAGCTGGTCGACCACGCGGATCGCGGCGCGCACCGCGCGCGGCAAACCTTCCGGAATCATGGCGGACGCACTGGCTTCCACCACCGGCAGGTTGCCGGTAGCGAACACCGCCGCCAGCTGGTTCAGCATGGCGCCGACGTTATCCGCGCTGCACAGGATCGCGCCGCGCGGCGCAAACGACAGGCTGTTGCGTTCGCCGGTCGGACCCGGCAGCACCAGCGAAGTGCCGAGCCAGCTGGCGTGCATGTATTCCTCGCCCAGCGCCGCGATGCGTTGATGGCCATGCGTCCTGGCCCAGCTCAGCAAGGCTTGCAGCACCGGGGTGGCGTTCGCAGCTTCCGGATTCGGCGCATGGATCGTGTGCGCTCCCAGCGACACCGCGGGATTGCGCTGCAGGCGTTTCAGGTACAAAGGTCCGCCGGCTTTCGGCCCTGTGCCGGATTTTCCTTCGCCGCCAAACGGCTGCACGCCGACCACCGCGCCAACGATATTGCGATTGACATAGATATTGCCGACATGAGCGTGAGCGACGATGAAATCGATGGTTTCGTCGATGCGCGAGTGGATGCCCAGGGTCAGGCCGTAACCGCTGCCGTTGATGGCGTCGATCAGTTGCGGCAGCTCATTGCGCGCATAACGCAGCACGTGCAGCACCGGGCCGAATACCTCGCGTTTCAGCTCCGACATGGAACCGATTTCGATCAGCGTCGGGGCAACGAAGGTGCCGTTGCTTTGCTCGGCCGGCAGCGGCAGCTGGTAGAAATCTTTCGCCGTGGCGCGCATCTTTTCAATATGCGCCAGCAGCTGCCCTTGTGCATCGGCGTCGATCACCGGACCGATGTCGGTAGCCAGGCGGTCCGGATTGCCGATCCGCAGTTCCTGCATCGCGCCCTTCAGCATATGCAGGGTGCGGTCGGCGATATCATTTTGCAGGCACAGCACGCGCAAGGCGGAACAGCGCTGGCCGGCGCTGTCGAAGGCGGAATTCAGCACGTCTTGCACCACTTGTTCCGGCAGCGCGCTGGAATCGACGATCAGGGCATTCTGGCCGCCGGTTTCAGCGATCAGCGGCAAGTCCACCGACTCTGCCAGCGAACGCTTGGCCAAGGTGCGGTTGATGATCTGCGCGACCTCGGTCGAACCGGTGAAGATCACGCCCTTGACGCGCGCATCGGCGGTCAGCGCAGCGCCGACGGTCTCGCCCTGGCCCGGCAGGAATTGCAATGCTGCCTGCGGCACGCCGGCCTCGTGCAGCAATTGCACCGCGCGCGCTGCGATCAGCGGCGTCTGCTCCGCCGGCTTCGCCAGCACCACGTTGCCGGCGGCCAGCGCAGCGCTGACCTCGCCGATGAAAATCGCCAGCGGGAAATTCCACGGGCTGATGCATACCACCGGCCCCAGCGCCAAGGCATTCTGGACATGCCGTACCTGCGCTGCGTAGTAGCGCAGGAAATCGACCGCTTCGCGCACTTCGGCGATGGCGTTCGGCAATGACTTCCCTGCTTCGCGGATTGCCAGTGCGATCAGTTCCAGCTGATGGACTTCAAACAGGGCTGCGGCGCGTTCCAGCTTGTCGGCGCGCTCCGCCGGCGGCAGGGTTTGCCAGTCCATGGCGTAGACGCTGGCGGCATGCAAGGCTTTGTCGACATCGGCCACGCTGGCTTCGACGACACTGCCCACCACGTCGCGCTGGTCGGCCGGATTCAATACCGGACGCGGGGCCTGGCTGTAGGTTTGCGGTTCGGCGAGCATTGGCGTTGCGTGCCACTGCTGCTTGCCGAATACGCTGAAGGCGTTGTCGATCTCGCGCAGTACTTCCTCGTTGCTCAAGTCAAGGCCAGCCGAATTCTTGCGCTCCGCGCCGTACATGGCTGGCGGCAGGGCAATCTGCGGATGCGGCTCGCCGCCGAGCTGTTGCGCGGCTTGCAGCGGATCGGCGATGAGTGAATCGATGGTCACGCTCTCATCGACGATCTGGTTCACGAACGAAGAATTGGCGCCGTTTTCCAGCAGGCGCCGCACCAGGTAAGCCAGCAGCGTCTGGTGCGAACCGACCGGCGCATAGATCCTGCAAGGCTTGTCCAGCATGTCCTTGCCGACCACCTGGTCGTACAGGGTTTCGCCCATGCCGTGCAGGCACTGGAATTCATAATCGGTGATGTTTTTTTCTTGCGCCCAGCTATAGATGGTCGCCAACGTATGCGCGTTATGCGTGGCGAACTGCGGATAGATGACATCGGTGGACGCCAGCAGTTTCTGGGCGCAGGTCAGGTAGGAAACGTCGGTATACACCTTGCGCGTATAGACCGGGAAGCCAGGCAGGCCGTCGACTTGCGCGCGCTTGATTTCGGAATCCCAATACGCGCCCTTGACCAGCCGCACCATGAACTTGCGGCCGCTGCGGCGCGCCAGGTCGACCAGGTAGTCGATCACGAAAGGACAGCGTTTCTGGTAGCCCTGCACCACAAAACCGATGCCCTCGAAGCCGGCCAGGTCGGCGTCGAACGCCAGCGCTTCCATCAGGTCCAGCGACAGTTCCAGGCGATCGGCTTCTTCGGCGTCGATGTTGAGGCCGATGTCGTATTGCTTGGCCAGCAGCAGCAGCTGTTTCAGGCGCGGCAGCAACTCTTCCATGGTGCGCTGGCGTTGCGCGCGCGAATAACGCGGGTGCAGCGCTGACAGCTTGACCGAGATGCCCGGCCCTTGCTTGATGCCGCGGCCGTTCGATGCCTTGCCGATGGCATGGATGGCGTCTTCATACGAGCGGTAATAGGCGGCCGCATCTTCTTCGGTTAACGCCGCTTCGCCCAGCATGTCGTAGGAATAGCGATAGCCGCGTTTTTCATTGTCGCGGCTGTTGCTGAGCGCTTCGGCGATGGTCTGGCCGGTGACGAACTGGTTGCCCAGCATGCGCATGGCGACATCGACGCCCTTGCGGATCAGCGGCTCGCCGCCGCGCCCGATCAGCTTGGTGAGCGCCGAACCCAGTCCGCGTTCGCTGTTGGTGGCGACCAGCTTGCCGGTGATCAGCAAACCCCAGGTAGCGGCATTGACGAACAGCGACGGCGATTCGCCCAGGTGGCTGCCCCAGTCGCCCTTGCTGATCTTGTCGGCGATCAGGCGGTCGGCGGTCTGGTGATCCGGGATGCGCAACAGCGCCTCGGCCAGGCACATCAGCGCTACGCCTTCTTCCGACGACAGCGAAAATTCATGCATCAAGGCATCGACGCCGGAGGCGCGCGTGCGTTTTTCGCGCACCGCCTGCACCAGCTTGCGCGCCAGCGCCTGGCTGGCGGCATGCGAGCCGGCGCTGGTCTGCACCTGCGCCAGCAGCCATTGCACGGCCAGGATTTCATCGCGCCGGTAAGCGGCGGTGATGGCGGCGCGCAATGGCGTTGGGCCGGTCATGACTTCCTGGTGGAAGACGGTAAATGCGGGGCTGAACATGGCGGGAGAAGTAGTGTCGGGCTGGGATGACGGCTGTAGCGGCGGCATGGCGGTTGTCTCGGTGAGGATATTGGTTTTGTTAATTTCCGGAGAACATTATTCACGACGACGTGTTTAATTGTTCAGGAAAGTGAAGTTGTTCGATTGTAGGCGGCATCGGCATGGATTAATTCTGGTAATAATGGCCGCTATCAAAATTTTGTTATTGGTGAGAAAATTTAACCGAATAAAATTTTTCGGAAGATAGTGCATGCTTGACAAGATTAGTAAGAAAATCCTGGCCGAACTGCAGAACGATGGTCGTATCAGCAATGTCGATCTGTCTGCTCGCGTCAACTTGTCACCCGCCGCTTGCCTGGAGCGCGTGCGCAAACTGCAGGAAGCCGGTTATATCCTGCATTACACCGCCCAGCTCAATCCGCAGCTGCTGGACGTCGCCCTGCTGGTGTTTATCGAAGTGGTGCTGGACCGCACCACGCCGGAAGTTTTCGAGGCGTTCAGCCAGAGCGTGCAGATCATCCCCGAGGTGCTGGAGTGCCACATGGTGGCCGGCGGTTTCGATTACCTGGTCAAGGCGCGCGTCAAGGACATGAACGCCTACCGCGAGTTTCTCGGCAAGTCGCTGCTGCAGCTCAAGGGCGTGCGCGAGACGCACACTTACGCGGTGATGGAAGAGGTCAAGCACACTACAAAGCTGCCGATTCGCTAAGAATCGGCCCAGGCCGCCAGCGCTCGCCGCATGGTTCCTGCCTGCTGGAATAAAGGAAGCAGAGTTGAATTTTCCCCGGTGGATATTTGACTCTGCTTCTTTTTTTTACGGCCCTTTTTTATTCCAAAAACACATCTGCGGCACGGCTGCATGCGCCTTTGACAAGCATTCAAAAATATTGCCGCACGTAATTGTCTGGTCACATACGAGGCTTATGCTTGACGTCGAGTTTCTTCATTCCAGTTTTTTTCACTATCCTCCCTATAGGAAAATAACTATGCAAACCTCGAAAAAAATCACCTTGGCGCTGATGCTTTCTTTCTTCGCAAGTGCGGCGACGTTGAGCCATGCCGACGAAACGGATGCTAAAAAACAGCCGGCCAAGCATGTCCTGCTTATTTCAGTCGACGGCATGCACCAAGCCGACCTTGACTGGTTTGTTACCGCGTATCCGCAATCCACCCTCGCGCGCATGGTGCGTGAAGGCGCCAGCTATACCAACGCCAGAACCCCCTTCCCTTCGGATTCATTTCCAGGCATGGTCGGCCAGCTCACTGGCGGCAATCCAAAAACCACGGGTATCTATTACGATGACGCCTACAGCCGAGGGCTGCTGCCTGCGGGAACAACCAGCTGCGCGGGAGCGAAACCGGGGGCGGAAGTTTACTACGCGGAAGTCAGCGCAAAGGACATGAACCGCTTGGACAGCGGCCAGCAGATTCCCGGTTTGTATTCCGACTTCACAAAAATATCTCAGCTGACTGGCCATGCACAAGATTTGCTGGATCCGAAAACATTGCCGGTAGATCCCAAAACATGTTTGCCGGTGTATCCGCATCAGTATCTTCAAGTGAACACGATTTTTGAAGTAGCGAAGCAGCATCATTTGCGTACAGCATGGTCGGACAAGCACGCAGCATACGACATTCTCAATGGCCCGTCCGGCAAGGGAATCGATGACTTGTTTGCACCTGAAATCAACAGTTCAGTCACCGATCCGTCGGCACCCGCCGGTCCCGGCGACGACTGGACCAAGGACAACACCAATACCCAAAAATACGATGCCTTCAAAGTTAAGGCCGTCGTGAATTGGGCCAAGGGCTTGGATCACGCCGGCAATAACTCGCTGGGCGTTCCCGCCATTTTCGGCATGAACTTCCAGGCTGTCTCCACCGCGCAGAAACTCAACAAGTCGAACTACTACATCGACCCGGAAAACCCCAGCACCATCATGACCAACGGCCTGGGTGGCTACACCTTGAATGGCGCGGTGCCAGGGCCGGTATTGCAAAGCGCATTGACTTTTGTGGACGGCCAGCTCAAGGCCATGGTCAGCGCGCTTGATCTCAGCAAAACGGTGGTGGTGCTCTCCGCAAAACATGGCCAGTCGCCACAAAACCGCGCGGCGCTTACGATCATCCATGACGGCGACATGATTGACGCATTGAACTGCGCTTGGGAAAACAATAGTGCAGGCTGCAAAGATCCCGCCCAAACCCATCTGGTTGCCCATGCAATCGATGACGACGGCATCCTGATGTGGCTCACCGACCGCTCGGTTAAAGCAACGCGCTTTGCGAAGAAATTCCTGCTTGCTTATTCGGGCAACGGCATCGGCTCGGACGCTTTTGGCAACAGCACCCCCAAGCCATTTACGCAAGCTGGCGTCACAAGAATCTATGCGGGAGAAGAGGCGGAAGATTTATTCGGCGCCAGGCGTGGCGATGAACGTGTTCCCGATGTAGTCGGTATCGCGCAGCAAGGAGTCGTCTGGGCCGGCGGCAAGCTGTCCAAGATCGCCGAACACGGCGGCAACGCGCATCAGGATAGGCATGTGCCTATCGTGGTATGGGGGGCCGGCATCGCCCACCAATCGAATGACGATCATGTCGAGACTACGCAGATCGCCCCGACAATCCTGTCATTGCTGGCGCTGGATCCGAAGGAATTGCGGGCTGTGCAAATTGAGCGTACCAAGGCTTTGCCGGATCTGCATTGATCGGAGTCCTGTTTGCTGCTCAGGTGCTGCTGCGTATCGCCAGCTTGAAGCCGAGGTCGACGCTGGTTGTTTCCAGCGGTTCGTGCCTGAGCAGCTTGATCAGTAACTGGGCTGCGGTAAAGCCGATGTCGTAACGCGGCGTGACTATCGTGGTGATGCCCGGATTGGCGAACGCTGACCACGGCAAATCGTTGAACCCTGCGATCGCCATCTGGCCCGGCACCGACAGGCCGCGCCGCTGGCACTCGAACAAGACCCCCAGCGCCAAATCATCGTTACAGCAAAACACGGCATCGCAAGCCGGCGCCTGCTGCAGGATCTGGCCCAGCATCTTGGTGCCGAGTTCTACCGTCGACGGCACCGGCGTCAACACTTCCACCTCAGGGTTCATGCCTGCTTCCGACAATGCCTTGCGAAAGCCGTGCCGGCGTTTCATCATGCGCGGATCGAGCTGGGCGCCGAGAAAGCCGGGCTGGCGGTAGCCGCGCGCGATCAGGTGGCGGGCGATGCTGTAACCCGCTTCTTCATGCGAAAAACCAACCGTGACCTCGCTGTTTCCGGGATTCAGGTCGAACATGCGCACGGCCGGCACATTGTGCGTTGCCAGCTGTTCGCGCAGCGCATCCTGCTGTTCTATGCCGCTCAGCAAAAAGCCGTCCGGCGCATGCGCCAGGTACGTGCTGATCAGCTGGCTTTCCTTGTCCGGCGAATAGCTGCTTTCGCCGATCAGGAATTTGTAGCCGTGCTGGTTCAGGCTGTCGCGGATGCCGGTCAGCGTATCCACGAACACCGAGTTGCTGAGCGATGGCACGATCACGCCGATCACTTGCGATTTGGCCGAGGCCAGCGTGCTGGCGGCCTGGTTCGGCACATAACCGAGCTGCTTGATCGCCGCTGCAATCCGGTCGCGCGCTTCCAGCTGCACCAGCGCGGGGGTTTTCAGGGCGCGCGACACAGTCATCGGGCTGACCCGCGCCAGGCGCGCAACGTCGACGATGGTTACCCTGCCGCTGGCGCGGCTATGGCGTTGTGGCTTGAGTTCCGGGCTGGTCATGGTAACGATGGCATTTTATGGGTTCTTTGCATTTAGCTCGCTGTTGCAGCCTGTTCATTATTCCGCCTGGTCCTAAAGATATGTGACTGGCAATGGAATCTTGTTCATTTGGCTAGCGCGACCAATGTTACACGCAAGCCATGCCGTATTGTTATAGTTTCCTTGGAGTAAGGATACTAGCAGTCTGCAATATCACTTTCCGTTGCGTCAAGAGATGCGATGTTAGCGCTAACATCTGGTGTATTATTGCAGCCACTCGCCGCCGCCGGCAAGTACTACAATGAAGCGGGCGCGGCGGACGGCTGTCCAGGCAGGATAGCTGCCCATTACCAGTCGCTTACTCATTTCATCACGAGGTAGTTCATGCAACACCAGCCAGAATACATGCTCGGCGTAGATATCGGCACCACCAGCACCAAGGCGGTGCTGTTCACCACCGAGGGACAAGTGGTGGCGCAGCACGCGGTGGAATATCCCCTGCTGTGCACCACGCCGGGCATGGCCGAGCAAGATCCGCTGCAGATTTACGAAGCCGTGCTGAGCGCTATCAGCAACGCCGTCGGCAACAGCCATGTCGAGTCCGCGCAGATTGCGCTGGTGTCCTTCAGCGCCGCCATGCATAGCGTGATTGCAGTCGGCCCGGACGGCGAATTGCTGAGCAACAGCATTACCTGGGGCGACAACCGCGCCGGCGCATGGGCCAACCGCATCCGCGACGAACTGGGCGGCCATGAAATCTACCTGCGCACCGGCACGCCTATCCACCCGATGTCGCCGCTGTGCAAGATCATGTGGCTGCGCCACGACCAGCCGCAGTTGTTTGCGCGCACCGCGCGGTTTGTCGGCATGAAGGAATATGTGCTGTACCGCCTGTTCGGCGAATGGCTGGTCGACCATTCGATCGCCTCCGCCACCGGCATGTTCAACCTGCAGCAGCTGGACTGGGACCAGGGTGCGCTGGAACTGCTGGGCATCGGCCCGCAGCAATTGTCGAAACTGGTGCCGACCACCCATTACCTGAGCGGCCTGGCGCCGGCCATGGCGCAGCAGCTGGGCTTGTCGCCGGCGACGCCGTTCGTGATCGGCGCCAACGATGGCGTGCTGTCCAATCTCGGCGTCAACGCCATCGGCCCTGGCCAGGTGGCCGTCACCATCGGCACCTCGGGAGCGATGCGGACCGTGATCGACAAGCCGCTGACCGATCCCTCCGGCCGCACCTTCTGTTATGCCCTGACCGCCAAGCATTGGGTGGTCGGCGGCCCCACCAACAACGGCGGCAGCATTTTCCACTGGGTACGCAATGAGCTGGCCACCGCCGAATCGGCCGCCGCCAAGGCCGCCGGACTCGATCCTTACGATGCGTTGACCAAGATCGCCGAGGGTGTCAGCGCCGGCGCCGAAGGATTGCTGTTCCATCCCTACCTGGCGGGCGAACGGGCGCCGCTGTGGAACGCCGATGCGCGCGGCTCCTATTTCGGCCTGGCCACGCACCACGGCAAGCCGCACATGATCCGGGCCGCGCTGGAAGGCGTGATTTTCAGCCTGTACAGCATTTTGCCGGCGGTCGAGGGCCTGATCGGGCCGACCACCCACATGATGGCGACCGGCGGCTTTGCCCGTTCGGCGCTGTGGCGGCAAATGATGGCGGATATTTTCGAGCGTGAAGTGGTGGTGCCGGAAAGCGTCGAATCGTCCTGCCTCGGCGCCGCCGTGCTGGGCCTGTACGCGCTGGGCAAGGTCGATTCGCTGGATGTCATCGGCGCCATGGTCGGTTCTACCCACCGCCATGTGCCGATTGCGGAAAACGTCGCGCTATACCGCCGTCTGTGGCCGATCTATGCGGCTATTCCCAAACTGCTGGAGCAGCAGTACCGGCAGCTGTCGCAGTTCCAGCGCGAGACTGCCGCCCGCGATTGATCAGTCTTCGTCTTCGGGATCGATCAGGCTGAATTTCTCGTGCGCGGTTTCGCTCAGGTGGCCGCGCAGCCATTTATGCGCCGGATTGCGCGCATCCCGTTCGTGCCACAGCATGTCGACGTGCACCGCCGGCGTCGGGAACGGCAGTTCGCGCGCCACCAGGACATCGGTCATGCCGGTCGCGCCGATCAAGTGGCGCGGCAAGACCGTCAGCAAATCGGAACTGGCGACCACCCGGCCGGCGGTGAAGAACTGGTTGACGGTCAGCAGGATGCGCCGCTCGCGCCCCATCGCCGCCAGGGTTTCATCGATCAAGCCATGCGCCCGGCCGGAAAAACTGACCAGCAGGTGATGCGAGGCGCAGTAATTGTCCAGGGTCAGCACCTGGCTGGCCAGCGGATGGTCCTTGTGCATCACGCACACGTATTCGCCGGTGTACAGCCGTTCGTGGTGGATCGGCGAGGCGCTGGTAGTCTGGCCGCCGGCCAGCTGCGCCGCGACGCCGGGGAAAAAGCCGACCGCCAGGTCGACGTCGCCGCGCAACAGCATCTGGCGCGGATCGCGGGTGGTCAGCGGCACCATGCGGATATTCATTTGCGGCGCATTGCGCTCGATGGTGCGCACCAGCGCCGGCAGCCACAGCGCCGCGGTGGCGTCGGCCATCGCCATCTGGAAAGTAGTGTGGGCGCGCGAGACATCGAAAGTTTCCGGCGTGATCGCGGTTTCCAGGTCGGTCAGCGCGCGCCTGACCACCGGCCACAATTCTTCGGCATGCTGGGTCGGCTTGACGCCATGCGCGGTACGGATCAGCAGCTCGTCGTTGAGGGTGTCGCGCAGGCGTTTCAAGGCATTCGACACCGCCGGCTGGGTCATTGCCAGCCGGCTGGCGGCGCGCGTCAGGTTCTGCTCGGTCATGACGGCGTCGAAGACACGCAGCAGGTTCAGGTCAAGCGTCAGGAAGCTCATGGTTGGATCTATCGTTAATTATTTTTAATGGAATATTGCGCCGGCAAATTTAGCTGAAAGCAACATTCACAGATTCTATAACTGTTATATGAAAGCGCAATGACAGATTTCAAGTGGCGTGAAAATATTGCGCCACAACATAAAACGCATATCAATCTGAATTATGTCTTAGATGCGCAACTATTGCCGAGTCGAAACTACGCCAGGCCGCCCGATGCCCGCCGTGCTTTATCTTACACATAATGCATTAACGACGACATGGAAGACATTCTTCAGCCGCATCAGGACATTATTCGTCGAACACATAACTGATATCCAAAATCAGAATTGGATAGCACGCTAAGTAGTGAATATACTGCAATGCAACATCACCATGAAAGAGTCGTTGCAATGTCTTTATTCGCTTTTGCCCTGCCAGCTGAAATCGCCTTGTTCGACGCATCGGCCGTGCTTGCTGCCGCTGCCGCCGCACTGCGGCCATTGCTGGGCCTGGGAGCGCTGGCGACCTTGATGGTGTATTTCAAACCGCTTTGGATGGGGATCTTGCGCGCAGCATTGATGCTGATCAAGCCGCGCAAATCGCTGGAGCAGCGGATTGCCCGCAGCAAGTTCAAAGGGCAGCAACTGATACGCCGCATGGCTAACGACCATGCCTCCAGCCAGCCTAGCCTGGCGGCGGAGCTGCGCTTGCTGGCCGGCCGCGACTGATTACGCGCTTGACGACAATTAACCACGAGGAGTTTGCCATGCACCAATACATTTACCATGACGAAGACGGCTTCCCGACTTTCGCAGTGCTGCAATGGCTGCGTGCCGTGGCCACGCGTGTTCTGGCCTGGATGGGTTTGAACGGCCTGTAACAGCTGTCATCTGAATTTCTGACGTCTCCTCTTTCCTGCGATGGAAGGATTCACCCCGCCGGCCTAGCGCCGGCGGGGATTTTTTTTGCCCGCACATAAAAAAACGCCCGCAAGCAGCGGGCGTTCTGTTTTGCGATGCAAGCCGGGCCTTACTCTGCCAGCTGCTTCTCCAGCGCCAGCCTGACCTCGGCCAGCTGCTTCGGCAAACGATGTTTCAGCTTGTCGAACAGTTCCGTATGCAGCGCGGTTTCCGCTTTCCAGGCAGCCTTGTCGATCGCGGTGATGCGCTCGAACTGTTCTTCGCTGAACGCCAGCCCTTCCCAGTTCAGGTCGGCGTAACGCGGCGTCACGCCGAACAGGTGCTCGACGCCGCCCTGCTTGCCGTCGAGCCGGTCCAGCATCCAGTTCAGCACGCGCATGTTGTCGCCAAAGCCCGGCCAGACGAACTTGCCGTCGGCGCCGGTGCGGAACCAGTTGACGCAGAAGATCTTCGGCAATTCGGCAGCGCCTTGCTGCGCCAGCTTCTCGCCCAATGTCAGCCAGTGCTGGAAATAGTCGCTCATGTTGTAGCCGATGAACGGCAGCATGGCGAACGGATCGCGCCGCACCACGCCTTGCTGGCCGGCCGCGGCCGCAGTGGTTTCCGAACCCATGGTGGCTGCCATGTACACGCCTTCCACCCAGTTGCGGGCTTCGGTTACCAGCGGCACGGTGGTGGAGCGGCGGCCGCCGAAAATGAAGGCAGAGATCGGCACGCCGGCCGGATCGTCCCAGGCGGCGTCGATGACCGGATTCTGGGTTGCGGCTACGGTGAAACGCGCATTCGGGTGGGCTGCCTTGGCGCCGGTTTCCTTGGCGATGGCCGGCGTCCAGTCCTTGCCCTGCCAGTCGATCAGGTGCTCAGGCGCCGTGCTGCTCATGCCTTCCCACCAGACATCGCCGTCGTCGGTCAGGGCGACGTTGGTGAAGATGGTGTTTTCGCGCAGCGAAGCCATGCAGTTGTAGTTGGTCTTGTCGTTGGTGCCGGGAGCGACGCCGAAATAGCCGGCTTCCGGATTGATGGCGTACAGGCGGCCGTCGGCGCCCGGCTTGATCCAGGCGATGTCGTCGCCGATGGTGGTCACTTTCCAGCCCTCGAAACCTGCAGGCGGGATCAGCATGGCGAAATTGGTCTTGCCGCAAGCGGACGGGAAAGCCGCCGCAACATAGTGTTTCTTGCCTGCCGGCGATTCGACGCCGAGGATCAGCATGTGTTCCGCCAGCCAGCCCTGGTCGCGGCCCATGGTCGAGGCAATGCGCAGCGCGAAGCATTTCTTGCCGAGCAGTGCGTTGCCGCCGTAACCCGAACCGTAAGACCAGATTTCACGGGTTTCCGGATAGTGGACGATGTATTTGGTCGGATTGCAAGGCCAGGCCACGTCTTTCTGGCCGGCCGCCAGCGGTGCGCCGACGCTGTGCACGCAAGGCACGAACTCGCCGTCGCTGCCCAGCACGTCGTACACGGCCTTGCCCATGCGGGTCATGATGCGCATGTTGACGGCGACGTACGGCGAATCGGACAGTTCAACGCCGATGTGGGCGATCGGCGAACCCAGCGGCCCCATCGAAAACGGCACCACATACATGGTGCGGCCTTGCATGCAGCCGTCGAACAGGTCGTGCAGCGTCTTGCGCATTTCGGCCGGATCGGTCCAGTTGTTGGTCGGGCCGGCGTCTTCTTCTTTTGCCGAGCAGATGAAAGTGCGGTCTTCGACGCGCGCCACATCCGACGGATTGGAGCAAGCCAGGTAGCTGTTCGGGCGTTTTTCCTGGTTCAGTTTTTTCATGGTGCCGGCCGCCACCATGCCGCTGCACAGGCGATCGTATTCGGCCTGCGAGCCGTCGCACCAGTAGATGCGGTCAGGCTTGGCCAGGGCGGCGACTTCAGCCACCCAGTTGATCAGTTTCTGCTGCTTGACGTATGCCGGGGCGTTGATTGCAGCAATGCCGCCCATAAGGGGTTGATTCATGAAAACTACCTCCAATACCAATAAAGAAATCTGCGTCTGGCCTTCCTTTGCCAGCGGCCTGCGCCTGCCTGGCGCGCCGTGTCGGTCGGCTGAATTCTGGTGCGTTTGCTGCGGGCTCTTTGCGCATCGCCGCGGGCAGCAAAAAATGAAATAATGGGCCGGGATTTACTGTCGGCTACAAATCTACAGGCATCGTGCGGGTTTTACTGCGGCGTAGGCCGCACACCATGGTCGATACTGCTTGTCCGGTCCGGCAAACGGCATTTTTCCTGGAAAAAGTGGGCCGATTGTACACCCGATTTGTAGTGAAAATGACCAACTATTGTAGTAAGGTATTTCCCGTTTTCCGGATGCTGTTGCTTTATTACGTGACGGCGGTTTTCCTCCACTTTTTTGCACGCATTTACTTTCCGTAAAGCCAGAAACTCCTATGAAAATTGCCATACTCGATGATTATCAGGACAGCGTCCGCCATCTCGACAGCTTCAGCATGTTGGAGGGCCACGAGGTGAAAGTGTTCAACAAT
The DNA here is from genome assembly GCF_038896935.1 of Collimonas rhizosphaerae. NCBI lineage: Bacteria > Pseudomonadati > Pseudomonadota > Betaproteobacteria > Burkholderiales > Oxalobacteraceae > Collimonas > Collimonas rhizosphaerae. Next base: position 170,158 of record NZ_JBANDC010000008.1, on the reverse strand, counting down.
TCCGCGCGCGGCGTTGGCCAGATGGCAATTCGGCTAGCCGATTTTGAAGCGCTGGTATTGATACGCGAACGCAGCAGTTTTTCCAGGGCGCTGCTGCAAAAACTGCCCAAGCTGAAACTGATTTCGCAGACCGGCAAAGTGAGCGGCCATATCGACGTCGAAGCCGCTACCGACTGCGGCATCGCCATCGTCGAAGGTGTCGGCGACCCGACCGCGCCGGCCGAGCTGACCTGGGCCCTGGTCATGGCCGCCAGCCGCCGCATCCCGCGCTATGTCAGCAACTTGCAGCAAGGGCAATGGCAATCGGTGTCGGCGCTGCCGCAAAACGATGTCATCGGCACCGCGCTCAAGGGACGCACGCTGGGGATCTGGGGTTACGGCAAGATCGGCCGCATGGTTGCGGGATACGGCAAGGCGTTCGGCATGCGGGTGCTGGTGTGGGGACGCGAAGCCAGTTTGGCCGCGGCGCTGAAAGACGGTTATGAAGCCGCGGCATCGAAGCAGCAGTTCTTTGCCGAAGCCGACGTGCTGTCGCTGCACCTGCGCCTTAATGACGCTACCCGCGGCATCGTCGAGGCAGCCGACCTGGCCTTGATGAAATCCAGCGCCATCTTTGTCAACACCAGCCGCGCCGAACTGGTCGCCGACGGCGCGCTGCTGCCGGCCTTGCAGCAGGGCCGGCCTGGTTTTGCGGCGCTGGATGTATTCGAGACCGAGCCGCTGCCGCCGGATTCGCCGCTGTTGCGGATGGAGAATGTGCTGGCCACGCCGCACCTGGGTTATGTCGAGAAGGATGGTTACGAGCTGTATTTCCGTGCAGCGTTCCAGAATCTGCTGGATTTCGCCGGCGGCACGCCCAAGAATGTCTTGAATCCGGGCGCGCTATCGCAGAAGTAAATCGTCAGTCGTCGTCGCCGGCGCCGCTGGGCAGGATCAGCTTGTTCAGGCGCGCTGCCGGCGCCGCCAGCGTGGTATCGCGCCACATGCCTTGCCAGCCGGGCGGCCATGGCAGGGCAGGGCCGCTGTATTCGGGCACGTTCTTGCGCACCGGGATCACCGGCAGGCAGTCCGGCATCGGGCCTTCGCTCCAGCCCAGGCTGAAGGCGTAATCCGGCAGCAAGGCGTCGCATACCTTGGCAAACCATGCGCTGTGGTCTTCATCGCGTCCCAGGGCTTGCGCCAGGCCGTGCGGGTCGAACTGCGCCAGCGCCCTGGCCAGCTCCGGGATCGACGCTCCCGGCTTGTCGCCCCAGCCCAGGATAGGATTGAAATTGTAGTCGGCGCCCGAACCGTACCAGCCTTCGCGCCGCGCCCTCTCCATCCAGCTGCGCCGGCCGCAGAACAGGTGCCAGCGCCAGTGCAGGCCGGACGGCTTGGGCCAGCTGTACAGGTACAGCCGCTGGTAACCGGCGCGATGCAGCTCGCGCACCAGCGCCATCAGGCGCGCGTGCGGCATGCGGTCCGGCGGCGCGTGGCGGAACAGGATCGGCTCGCCATCGGCGTGCTGGACCTCGTCGGTCGACAGGTTCAGGTCCAGCGTCCGCTTCTCGCTGCCGAAACGCGCAGCGATCCAGCCGGTCAGCAAGTTGACGGACGTGATCACGCCATAACCGCGGAAGCGGTGGAAAATAACGGTGCCGGGTGCGATGGGTTTCATGAGTCGGGATTCTTGTCAAAGAGGTGCGCGCTGAAATCAAATGTTACCAGTGTAGTCGCTGCGCGCCGTTTTCATAGGGTCGGCAAAAGACGCAGCAGCTATCTGCCGGGCTTAGTATAATCAGGCAACCTACCAGGCAGAAAGGACTAGCCATATGCAGCAACGTCCATCAGTTACAGGCGAGCGATCAAGCGACCAGCCCATCACAGCAGCGCCCGGCCGCGAGGTGTTTTCCGCCAGCAGGCGCAATCTCATGCTGCTGGCCGGCGTCAGTTTCGCGATGATGAGCATTCCTCGCTGGCTGCAGCAAGCCTCAGCCCAGACCGTCACCCCCGCCGCACCTCCCCCCAGCAGCCAGCAACAGGCAAATTTCATGGCATTGTCGGCCTTGCTGACCGGGGCGCCGAAACTCAATCCGCGCATAGGCGCAAGACTGTACAGCGCGCTCAGCAAGCAAGCGATCGAGTTTGAAAAGCAGGCCGCAGCGTTGTGGCAGTACAGCCTCGATCACAAAATCAAGGACGTCGATAACCTGGCGGCCGCGGTCGGCAGCGACAGCGCGCTGTCGCTGGTGCTGCACCGTATCGTCAGCGGCTGGTACCTGGGCGTGGTCGGCGACGGCGGCGTCACCGGCAACGCCAAGGTCATCGCCTTCGAGCAGGCGCTGATGTTCGACCAGGTGCGCGATGCGGTAGTCGTGCCGACTTATTGCCGTGCCGCTCCCGGTTATTGGGTTACCCAGCCGGCAGTGTTGAAAGCGAGGGCTTGACCATGGCTGATAACCTGTCCGCAGATGTTGTAATTGTCGGTTCCGGCGTCGCCGGCGCCCTGGTGGCGCATCAACTGGCCTTGTCCGGCGCTTCGGTGCTGGTGCTGGAAGCCGGGCCGCGGCTGGAACGCTGGCGCATCGTCGAGAATTACCGGAATACGCCGAGCAAGGACGATTTCATGGTGCCCTACCCGTCCACCAAATATGCGCCGCATCCCGAATACACGCCCGAAAACAATTACCTGATACTCAAGGGCACGCATAAATACAATTCGCAATACATCCGCGCGGTAGGCGGCACTACCTGGCACTGGGCCGCCGCGGCCTGGCGTTTCCTGCCCAACGATTTCAAGATGAAAACGCTGTACGGCGTCGGCCGCGACTGGCCAATCAGCTACGACGAGCTGGAACCCTACTATTACCGCGCTGAAGTCGAGCTGGGCGTGTCCGGCCCCAACGACGGCACCGACCTCGGTTCGCCGCGCAAGCAGCCGTATCCGATGGACCACTTGCCGCTGTCCTGGAACGACCAGCGCTTCAGCGCCGTGGTCAACGGCGCCGGCCATAAGGTGGTGTCGGAACCGGTGGCGCGCAACAGCCGCGCCTACGATGAACGGCCAAACTGCTGCGGCAACAACAACTGCATGCCGATCTGCCCTATCGCCGCCATGTATAGCGGCATCATCCATGTCGAGAAAGCGGAAAGAGCCGGCGCCAAGGTGCTGGCCGACGCCGTGGTGTACCGCATCGAGGTGGACGCCAAGGAGCGCATCAGCGCCGTGCATTACAAGGATCCGGAAGGCGTCACGCATCGGGTCACCGGCAAATATTTCGTGCTGGCCGCGAACGGCATCGAGATTCCGAAACTGATGCTGATGTCGACCGACGACAAGCACGGCAAGGGCGTAGGCAACAGCTCGGACCAGGTCGGCCGCAACCTGATGGACCATCCCGGCACCGGCGTCACTTTCCTTGCCAATGAAGATCTGTGGCCAGGGCGCGGCCCGATAGAAATGACTTCCATCGTCGACATGCGCGACGGCGCTTTCCGCGCCGAATACGCAGCCAAGAAGCTGCACCTGAATAACATGGCGCAAACCAACCACGCTGCGCAGACCGCCTTGAAAGACGGCCTGGTCGGCGTCAAGCTGAACCAGGAAATCCGCCGCCGTGCGGCGCGCACCGTGAATATCAACAGCTTCCACGACATCCTGCCGGATCCGGAAAACCGCATACGGCCCAGCACGGAAAAGCGCGATGCGCTAGGCATCCCGCAGCCCGAGATCACGTATTCGATCAACGACTACGTGCAGAAGAGCGCAGTGCTGACGCACCAGGCCTATGCCAGCATCGCCGCCATGTTCGGCGGCACCGAAATCAAGTTCGACGACGATTTCGCGCCGAACAACCACATCATGGGCGCCACCATCATGGGCGGCGATCCGCGCGATTCGGTGGTCGACGCCCATTGCCGTTCGCACGACCACGAAAACCTGTTCATCGCCAGCGGTTCGGTGATGCCGGTGGCAGGCACGGTGAATTGCACCTTGACCATCGCGGCGCTGTCCTTGCGCATCGCTGACACCTTGAGGACAGTGCTATGACGGCCCGCGCTCAACTCGTTTGCCGGTTTTCCCGCTGGATGGGCAGCATGGCGCTGGCCGCCGGGCTGGCGCACGGCGCGGCGTTTGCCGCCGCTGCCGCTACCGTGGCTGCAGCTCCTGCTGCTGCCGTTCCGCCTAATGCCGACCAGATCACGCGCGGCGCCTACCTGGCCAAGGCGGCCGACTGCATCGCTTGCCACACGGTCGATCCGGCCAAGCCGTTCGCTGGCGGATATCCGCTGGCCACGCCGTTCGGCACCATCTATGGTCCCAACATCACGCCGGACAAGGAAACCGGGATCGGCAGCTGGAGCGACGAAGATTTCATCCGCGCGCTGCATAACGGCATCGACGACGAAGGCAAGCATCTGTACCCTGCTTTCCCCTATACATCCTTCACCAAGCTGTCGCGCGACGACGTGCTGGCGATCAAGGCTTACCTGTTCAGCCTGCCGCCGATCCAGCAAAAAAACCTGGAAAACAAATTGCCGTTCCCGCTCAACCAGCGCTGGATCCTGGCCGGCTGGAACCTGTTCAATTTCAAGCCAGGCGAATGGAAGGACGATGGCGGCAAGAGCCCCGAATGGAATCGCGGCGCTTACCTGGTGGAAGGCCTGGCCCATTGCCAGGAATGCCACACGCCGCGTAACCTGACCATGGGCGTCGACCTCAAGCGTTCCTTCGGCGGCGCCCAGCTGGGCGGCTGGACAGCCTACAACATCACGCCCGATCCGGTCAGCGGCATCGGCGGCTGGAAGGAAGAAGAAATTGTCCAGTACCTGAAAACCGGCCTGGTGCCGGGCAAGGCGTCCGCTGCCGGCGGCATGGCGGAAGCGATCGAGCATAGCTTGCAATACCTGAACGATGCCGACCTGAAGGCGATCGTCACCTATGTGCGCAGCGTCCCGGCCATCAACGACGCCGCAGACAAGAAGCCGCGCTACGCCTGGGGCCAGGCCGCGGACGACGATGCCGAATTGCGCGGCGTGGCGGCAGTGTCGGTCAGCAGCAACGCTTCCAGCGGCGCTGAACTGTTCAGCGGCAACTGCGCCAGCTGCCACTCGGCCAGCGGCAGCGGCGTGGTCGGCGGTTATTACCCGTCCCTGTTCAGCAACAGCGTGGTGGGCGCGCGCGATCCCGGCAACCTGCTGATGGTGATACTCGATGGCGTACAGCGCCGCAGCAAGGATGAGCAGACTTTCATGCCCGGGTTTGCCAATCACCTCAACGATAGCCAGATCGCCATGCTGGCCAACTATGTGGTGAAACAATACGGCCACGCCGATACGCCGCCGATCACGCCCGAGCAGGTCAAGGTCCAGCGCCAGGGCGGACCGGTTTCGCCGATGCTGGCTTTGTTGCCATGGGGACTAGGCGCGGCAGGGCTGATCGTGTTATTTATACTATTTTCACTCATCATGCGTCGCGGCCGCAAGCCTGGTCCAGCCAAGGACGGCGCGGCTTCATCATAGGAACATTTACCCATGGCTCTACGCATCATCGCCACCGGCGGCACTTTCGATAAACATTACGATGAGATCGCCGGCAAGCTGACTTTCGCCGCCAGCCACCTGCCGCAGGTGATCCAGCGCGCGCGCATCACCACCGAGATCGCGCTGGAAGAACTGCCGCTGCTGGATTCGCTCGACATGCAAGACATCGACCGCCGGCGCGTGCTGGCTTCCTGCACGCATGCGGCGGAACAGGCGATAGTGATCATCCACGGCACCGACACCATGCGCGAGACCGCCGCGGTGCTGGGCGCGGCAGCGCTGGAGAAGACGATCGTAGTCACCGGCGCGATGATTCCCTACGCGATAGCCAATTCCGACGCCTTGTTCAATTTCGGTTTTGCCTGCGGTGTCGCGCAAGCCTTGCCGCACGGCGTGTACGTGGCGATGAACGGCAAGATTTTTGCGTGGGACAAAGTAGAAAAGAACCGCGCCGCCGGCGTGTTCGAGCCTTTGTAATACCTTTTCTCCAGGCGAAAAAAACGGGGCAGGTTTTCTGCCCCGTTTTCATATCCAGTCCGCAATTACTTGGTGACGCCGCCCAGGCCGCGCGCTTCCAGCAGCGGCCCGACTTCCGGCCCGCGTCCGTAGAAATCCTTGAATAGCGCGCTAGGATCGGCGCTGAAGCCGCGCGACAGCACCTTGGCCCGCAGCAGGTCGCCGTTGGCGCGTTTCAGGCCGCCGTGGGTATTCACCCAGTGCTCGGTATCCTTGGCCAGCACGTCGCTCCAGATATAAGCGTAATACCCGGCTGAATAGCCGCTGGCGAAGATGTGCTGGAAGTATTGCGTATGGTAGCGCGGCGGCACCACATAACCGTCGCCGCTGCTGGCCGCCTGCAGCGCTTTCGCTTCAACCGCCATCACATCCTTGGCCGCCGGCGTCTGGCCTGCAGGCAGCTGGTGCCAGGCCTGGTCCAGCATGGCCGCCGACAGGTATTCCGAAGTCTCGAAACCGGCATTGAACTTGCGCGCCGCCAGCACCTTGCTGACCAGCGCTTGCGGCATCGGCTTGCCGGTCTTGTAGTGCTTGGCGTAGTGCGCCAGGACTTGCGGATTGTGCGACCACATTTCATTGAACTGCGACGGATATTCGACGAAATCCGGCGGCACCGAGGTACCGGAGAACATCGGGTACTGTACGTTGGAGAACATGCCGTGCAAGGCATGGCCGAACTCGTGGAACATGGTGTTGACTTCGTCGAACGTGAGCAGCACCGGCTTGCCGGCAGGCGGCTTGACGATGTTGATATTGTTGGACACGACCGGCTTGGTCCCGAACAGCCGCGATTGCGAGACGTAGCTGTTCATCCAGGCGCCGCCCTGCTTGGTGTCGCGCGCGAAAGGATCGAACAGGAACAGGGCCATCGGCGAACCGTCCTGGTCAAACACTTCGAACACCCGTACATCCTTCTGGTACACCGGCAGGTCGGTGCGTTCCTTGAAGCGGAGGCCGTACAGCTGCTGGGCAGCGTAGAACACGCCATTCTGCAGCACATTGTTCAGCTCGAAGTAAGGCTTGATCTGGGATTCGTCGAAGTTGTAGCGCGACTTGCGCACCTGTTCCGCATAAAACGCCCAGTCCCACGGCTGCAGCTTGAATGGCTTGGCATGGCTGGCCTTGGCCTGGCGGTCTATCACCTGCTGCATGGCGGCGGCTTCCTTGCGGGCGTTGGCGGCGGCGGCCGGCGCCAGCTGTCCCAGCATGCGGTTGACAGCGTCCGGGGTGCCGGCGGTTTCGTCTTCCAGCACATAGGCGGCATGGCTTGGATAGCCCAGCAGCGCGGCACGCTGGGCACGCAATTTGACGATCTCGGCGACGCCGGCGACGTTGTCGTCGCTGCCGCCGTTGGCGCGCGTGACGGAGGCGGTGTAGAGGCGTTCGCGCAGCTGGCGATTCTTGAGTTGCGCCAGCAGCGGCTGGTCGGTGGTGTTTTGCAGCGCAATCAGCCATTTGCCGTCCAGCTTGCGGCTGCTTGCAGCCTGCGCCGCGGCGCTGATCTGTTCCGGCGTCAAACCGTCCAGGTCGGCTTGGCGGTCGACCACTACCGCGCTGTCGTTATTGGCTTTCAGCAGGGTCTGCTGGAATTGCGTGGTGAGCGAAGAAATCTGCTGGTTCAGCTTGCGCAGCTGGTCCTTGTCGGCGGCCGACAGGCGGGCGCCGGCCCTGACGAAATCGGTGCGATAGCGCTCCAGCAAGCGCAGCGATTCAGGATCGAGGCCGAGGCTGGCCCGTTGCTGGTACAGCTGCTCGACGCGCGCAAACAATTGCGGATCGAGGTAAATGGCGTCCTTGTGGTCGGCCAGCTTGGGAGCCATGTCTTGCTGGGTCTGGTCCAGTTCCGGGCTGGTGTTGGCGCTCACCAGGTTGAAGAATACATCGCTGACGCGGGTCAGCATCTGGCCCGAGCGTTCCAGCGCGACGATGGTGTTGTCGAAACTCGGCGCCGCCGGGTTGCCGGCAATTGCGCGCGCTTCCTGGCGCTGCTGCGCCATGCCGGCTTCGAATGCCGGCTTATAGTCGGAATCCTTGATCCGGTCGAACGGCGGCATGTTGTAAGGCAAGCTGCTGACCTGGGCGAAGGGGGAATTTGCAGCGAGCGCCGCGGTGGCGGCTGAGGCTTGCGATGCCTTGGTTGATCCATTGTCAGCTGTGGTGCAGCCCGTCATACCGGCGATTGCCGTCAACATCAATCCGCACAGCGTGATACGTCGTGTAGAAGCTTGCATCAATTCTCCTTGGGTTGGTACTGGATTATTTTTTTGACGAAACATTTTACGCCAGCATTCAAGCTACAGGGAATCGTGCCTGTTTTGATAAAAACCGGGTTTGCAAAAAAACACGGAAGACAACTGCGCGTGTAACCGCGCATGTCTTCCGTGGCAAAAGACGGCACGGCAAAACAGCCGCCGCGCCGTTACCGGTTTTAGAAGCGGTGCTGGATGCCGGCGATCACGCCGGTCTGGCTGCTGCCGTAGGCGAGGTCGTCACGCGACAAGCCGACCAGCTGCGAGTTCTTCGCCTTGGCATACGCCGCGCTCAGGTACAGGTCGGTGCGTTTCGACAGGGCATATTTGCCGCGCACCGAATACATGATCGGATCGGCGTCCTTGCCGCTGGCGACGTTCTTGATGTTCTGGTAATAGATGGCGCCGATCAGCGTCACCACCGGCGTCACCTTGTAGCTGGCGCCGCCCCAGAAGAAATCGCTGCGCAGGTCGGCTGCATTCGAGGCCAGCGTCTTCTTGTAGTTGCGATAACCCAGGCTCAGGATCAGGTCGCTGCCGAGCTGGTAGCTGCCCGCCAGGTGGATGCTGGTGGCTTTGTCGTAAGCGCTGTTGGTGGCGCTGATAGCTGCGCTGTTGACCCGGTCAAATGTGGCGGCGATGCGGAACGGGCCGCTTTCGTAACCCACGCCCAGGTCGTATTTCGCGCTGTCGCTGGTGCTGCCGGCCGTCTCGCCAAAGCCATAGGTGGCGCCCAGCTTGAAGTCGCCGAACTTGCCCTGGTACTTGACGATGTTCTGCAGGTTGGTCGGCATGCCGTCCTTGCGCCCGCCGGTGGCGCCGGCTGACGTCACCCATGAATACTGGGCCGAATAACCCATGGGGTCGAACGGCAGGATGAAATCATACGTGGTGGTGAAAGAGCGGCCCAGGACCACCCGGCCGAAACTGCCTTCCAGGCCGACATTGGCTTGCCGGTTGAACAGCACCCCGGCGCTGTCGAACTCGCCGGTATCGGTCTTGAAGCCGTTTTCCAGCTGGAATACCGCCTTCAGGCCGCCGCCCAGGTCCTCGGTGCCGCGAAAGCCGATGCGCGAGGTATTCATGGCGCCGGAGCTCTGGCGCAGCAGGCTGTCCTTGTTGGCGTTGGCATTGTTCACATACTCGATCCCGGTATCGACGATACCGTAGACGGTGACGCTGGTTTGAGCGTAAGCGCCGGATGCCAGCGTGCCGAGTGCGGCGAGCGTTGCCGCCGCCAAGTACTTTCTTTTCATTGGTGTTCCTCCGTTGTGTAATATTTTTTTGTTGGCTGTGCGGTTACGGCTAAGCTGCACAAAGGCTGTTGCGTGATGCGGATATAACTCCCCCTTTTTGTCGTCTCGGAATCTTTGCTCAGAAGGCCCACAGCGCTTCCTGCGGCAGCTGCAGCCAGTACTCTCCCGGCGCCAGCCTGTGCCGGGCGTAGGCGCGCAGCACGGTGCTGTCGGCGCCGCTGGCGGCGCTGTTGCGGAACACGCATTCCCAGCGGTCGCCCAGGTACATGCAGGTCGACAGCGGCAGCCGGATGGCGTTGTCCACCTGCGTATCGGAAATGTTGACCTGCTCGACACGGATGATTGCGACCGCATCCTTGTCGCCGCTGCAGATGGTCGGCCCGCGCAGCGTTGCCTTGACGTCGCCGCCTTCTACCTGCAGCAGGGCCAGGCCGCCGTCGCGCTCCAGGACCTTGGCCGGCAAGCGGTTGTTGCTGCCCATGAATTCCGCGGTGAACAGGGTGTCCGGGGTTTCATACATGCTTTGCGGCGTGCCCTGCTGCTCGATCTTGCCGTTGTTGAGCAGCAGGATGCGATCGGAAATCGCCATCGCCTCGGCTTGGTCATGGGTCACCATCAGCGCCGACAGGCCGAGCCGCACGATCAGTTCGCGCAGGAAAGCGCGCGCTTCCTCGCGCAGCTTGGCGTCGAGGTTGGACAGCGGTTCGTCCAGCAGGATCACCGGCGGGTTGTACACCAGCGCGCGGGCAATCGCGACCCGCTGCTGCTGGCCGCCCGACAGCTGGTGCGGGAAACGGTCGCCCAGGTGGCCCAGCCCGAGCTGGCCCAGCACCGTCTTGACGCGGGCGGCGATGTCGCTGCTGCTCATCTTGCGCAGCTTCAGGCCGTAGCCGACATTGTCGGAAACGGTCTTGTGCGGCCACAGCGCATAGGACTGGAACACCAGCCCCAGGTTGCGTTCTTCGGCCGGGATCTCCAGCTTGCGCTGGCCGTCGAACATGGCGCGCTCGCCGATCTGTATGCTGCCCGATTTCGGCGACTCCAGGCCGGCCACCGCGCGCAGCAAGGTTGTCTTGCCGCTGCCCGAAGGCCCCAGCAAGGCGACCACTTCGCCGCGCTGCAATTCCATCGACACGCCCTTGAGGATCGGATTGGCGCTGGCGCCGCTGCCGTAGTCGAGATGCAGGTTATTGACACTTAATTCGCTCATGATGATTTCCTGATTGTGTGGTGCAACTTAGTCGTGGAGCTTGACCCCGAAGCGCAGTGCAATGCCGAGGCCGATGGCCACCAGCGTGATGTTGATGAAGGAGAGAGTGGCGACCAGGTCGACCGAGCCGGAAGCCCACAGCGAGACGATCAGCGCGCCGATCACTTCAGTGCCGGGCGACAGCAGGTAGACGCCGGTCGAGTATTCGCGTTCGAAGATCAGGAACACCATCAGCCAGGCGCCCAGCACGCCGTAGCGCACCAGCGGCAGCGTGACGTCGCGCGTCACCTGCGCACGGCGGGCGCCGACCGCGCGCGCCGCCTCTTCCAGTTCCGGCCCGACCTGCAGCAGCGCCGTGGTGATCAGGCGCAAGCCATAAGCCAGCCACACCACCGAGTACGCCAGCCACACCGAGAAGATGGTGGAGCGCAGTTCGCGCAGTTGTGGAATCAGGTGTTCCACCAGCCATTGCGCGACTGCGTTGTCATAACCTTTCAGCATGCTGTCGAGGAACGACGGCACGAACAGGAACACCCACAGGAACGACAGGCCGGCCAGCAAGCCCGGCACGGCGCGCGGGATCAGCACGCTGTAGTCGAGGAAGCGGGTGATGCCGTCCGATTTGCGATGCATGGCCAGTGCGATGCAGCAGTAGCAGGCCACCGCGATCGCACCGCCGATGACACCGATCAGGATGGTGTTGACGATGCCGCGCACTAGCGCCGGCTGGTCCCAGATATCGCGGAAGTGCTGCAAGGTGAAGGTGTCTATCAGCGATACGCCGTAACCCCAGTGCGAGACAAATGCGCGCAAGGCGATGCCGGACAGCGGGATCACGATGGTGAAAATCAACCAGGCCGCGATCAGGCTGAACGCCAGCCATTTCCACTTGCCCAGCGGCAGCGCCTTCTGGCGCGCGCCTTTGCCCTTGATCGACACATACTTGTTGGCCGAACGCAGCAGCCAGCGCTGGATCATCACCAGCGGCAAGGTCACCGCCACCAGGCACACCGCTACCGCCGCCATCAGGTGGTACGACGGCGTCCCGAGCTTGTTGGTCAGCTTGTACAGGTAGGTCGGCAGCACCAGGTGGCCTTCCGGGTCGCCCAGCACCAGCACCAGGCCGAACACTTCGAAGCCGAGGAAAAACACCAGTACGCCGGCATACGCCAGCGCCGGCATGATCATCGGCAGTGACACATTCAGCGCCACCTGCAGCGGCGAAGCGCCGGCCACGCGGGCGGCTTCCTCGACATCGGCGCCAAGGCTCTTCAACGCCGCCGAGGCGTACAGGTAAACATGCGGCACATGGGTCAGGCCGGCGATGATGACGATGCTGGGGAAGGCATACACATTCCACGGCGTCGCTTCAATCCCGACCAGGCGCAGCAGGTCCTGCATCCACACTGTATAGAAGCCGACCGGCCCCATCGCCACCACATAACCGAAGGCGATCACCATCGGCGAGACAAAAATCGGCACCAGCAGCATCGGCGCGATCCAGTTGCGGCCCGGCAGGTCGGTGCGCACCATCAGGAACGCCAGCATGCCGCCCAGCGGCACCGCGATCAGGGCCAGGCCGCTGGCCAGCAGCAAGCCGTTGATGAACGCCTGGCGGAAATCCGGATCGTCGAAAATGAAGCGGTACGGTTCCAGGCTCAGGGCCTTGACCGGCGCGAAAAACGGCGCCGACAGGAAACTTTGGTAAAAAATCAGCACCAGCGGCAGGAAAATCGCCACCGCCGCCAGCGTGACCACCAGTCCGCGCGGCCAATTCAGGCGCGCCAGCCGGGAACGGCTGGCCAGCGGATGGGGAGAAGAAATGGATGACATAGTTGTACCTTGCAGAAAAACCCGGGTCTTGAAAATCCGCCATCCCCGCGCGGGCGGGGATGGCATGCTTGCCTTATTTCTTCCCTGCGGCGGCTTTCCACTGCTTCAGGAACGCCAGGCGCTTGGTCTGGTCCAGGTATTGCAGCAGGGCCGGCGTGATCGCGATCGGCTTGAGCGCGCTGCCAAGCTGGGTGGTCAGGCTGCCCAGCGTGTTGTGGCCGCTGACATCCGAGCGCAAGGCGTACAGCTGGGATTCGTTGGAGATGATGGTCTGGCCGCGCTTGGACAGCAGGTAGTCGATCCACAGCTTGGCCGCGTTCATGTTCTTGGCCGACTTGTTGATGAACACCACGCGCGACAGCACCAGGTTGTAATCCTTGGTGAAGGAGACGCCGATCGACGGATCCTTGGCGGCGCGCGCTTGCGCGTAAGAGCCGATCACGTTGTAGCCGATCAGGTTCTCGCCGGAGGAAATCCGTTCCAGCATGGTGCCGGTCGAGGATTGCACCCGGATGCCGACATCGCCGAAGGTTTTGGCGAGGTCCCAGAATTGCGGATTGATCTGCGCATCCTCGGTGATGAAGGAGAAGCCGACGCCCGATTTTTCGATGTCGTAGGTGGTGACCTTGTTGCGGAACTTGTCAGCCTTGGCGGTCAGCAGCTTGACCAGGTCGGCATGGTTGGCCGGCACTTCGTCGGCGCTCACCAGGCGCTTGTTGTAGACGATGGCCAGCGGTTCGAAAGTGGTGCCGTAAGCGCTATCCTTGTAGTTGGCCCAGGCAGGAATCGCAGCGGCTTCCTGCGATTTGTACACGGCGGCATAACCTTCACTGGCCAGCTTGAACTGCAAGTCCATCGCCGACGACCACAGCACGTCGGCGGTAGCGCCGCCGGCGGCCGCTTCCGAAATGAAGCGGTTGTACACCTCGGTTGAATTCATGTCGTTGAACTCGACCTTGACGCCCGGATAGAGCGCGCTGAAATCCTTGATCAGAGGTTCCGCGGCTTTCGAGTCGGTGGCGCTGTAGATCACCAGCTTGCCTTCTTTCTTGGCGCCGTCGATGACCTTTGCATAGTCGGCCGGATAACCTGCCGGCGCCTGCGCCGAGGCGTTCAGGGCCAGGCCCAGCGATACGGCGGCGATTGCGCTTGCCAGGGTTTTTTTGATAAGCATGGATGTCATCTCCTGAGTGTTATGGGTGCAGCTACTTTTAAAAAGGCGCAGGCGAGCCGGTGCCAGCCGGGGATTCGGCTGCCATCTGGCATTGCTTGCGGGGTTTTTGCCGGGCCTCTTGCCGCGGCGGGATTTATCTGATCAAGCCAAGCTGGTCCGATTGTTTGCGATAGTCTTCAACGGTTTTTTTAATGTATGCAGTCAGCTTGTCGCCGCTCAGCGCAAACGGATACAGTCCGTTGCGGGCGCGCAGCTGGTCGAATTCGGGAGTCGCCATCATCTTGTCGAAAGTGCCGACCCAGCGTTTATAGTCGGCGTCGCTCACCTGCGGACCCATGTAGACGCCGCGGATGATCGGCCAGCTGACGTCCATGCCTTGTTCGCGGGCGGTTGGCACATTGGCCAGTGCGCCCTGCAGGCGCTGTTCGGACAGCACCGCCAGCACGCGGATCTCGCCGTCCAGCGAATGCAGCGTGGCTTCCGAAGCATCGCCGGAAACCACCTGCACATGGCCGGCGCGCAAGGCGGTAAAGGCTTCGCCGCCGCCTTCCAGCGCGACGAAGCGCAGGTTCTTGGGATCGATCTGCTTGAGCTTGGCCAGCCTGGAAATTTTCAGCCAGTCCTGGCTGCCTACTGTGCCGGCGGCGCCTATGGTGATTTTCGAGGGATTTTTCTTGAGGGCGTCGAGCAGTTCGGGCAAGGTCTTGTACGGCGAATCGCTGCGCACCGCGATCATGCCGTAGTCGACCCCGAGGGCGGCCACCCAGCGCACGTTGTCGACGTCGGCATCGCCGTATTTTCCCTGGGCCAGGTTCATCAGCGAGCCGCCGGAAAACGCCACCAGCGTATCGGCTTCAGCGCGGCGCTGGGTGACAATCGAGTTCCAGGCCACGGCGCCGATGCCGCCCGGCAGGTAGCTGATCTTGACCGGATGCTCTTGCCCGGCTGGTGATTGCAGCTGCAGGCCCTTCTGCACCAGCTTGCAGGTTACGGCCATGCCGCCGCCTGGCTTGGCAGGCGCAATGCAATGCACCGGCGCCGCGTGGGCGCCAAGCGTGACACATGCACTGAGTGCAGCAATCCAGTTGATGACGGAATTCATTGTCTCCTACCCATTCTGTTGTTGTTTCACCCGCAATGCAGATGCGAAACCCAGGGCTTTAATCGTTTTTTTACATCATAACGGCGGCAGTCTTTCATTTTCCTTTCACTAACGGCCCCTCAAGATTTTGCCAAGCAAGGTTTTCTGTGTGAGTATTGACGGCCCGTTTTCGAATTCTAGCCACTAGTTGCCATAGCCATGCGGATTTTACTGATTGAAGACCATGTCGAGCTGTCGCGCTGGCTGACCAAGGCGCTGCAGGATGCGCACTGGTCGGTCGAGTGCGCCATGAACGGCGCCGACGCCGACAGCCTGCTGCACACGCAGCAATATGCCTTGGTGATCCTGGACCTGAGCTTGCCGAAAATGGACGGCCTGGAAGTCCTGAAGCGTCTGCGCGCCCGAGGCAGCAAGACCCCGGTATTGATCCTGACCGCGCGCGGCGGCCTGCAGGACCGGGTACAAGGCCTGAATCTGGGCGCCGACGACTACCTGGCCAAGCCGTTCGAGCTGGTCGAGCTGGAAGCGCGCGTCAAGGCCCTGCTGCGCCGCGCGCAAGGCGGCGAAGCGCCGGTCTACAGCTGCGGCGCCTTGCAGTTCGATACGGTGTCGCGCATGTTTAGCTATGGCAACACCGTGCTGGCGCTGACGCCGCGCGAACATGCGGTGCTGGAAGTGCTGATCAGCCGCGCCGGCCGCGTGGTGTCCAAGGAAAAACTGTTCGACGAAGTGTTTTCGCTGGTCGACGACGCCAATCCCGATGCGATTGAAATCTATATCCATCGCTTGCGCAAGAAACTGCAGCGTCCCGACGCCGAAGCGGTCGCCATCACGACCTTGCGCGGCCTGGGTTACCTGCTGGAAGTCGCCGCCGAAAAATGACAGCGCCGCCCACCGATCCGGCCGCCGCAGGAGCCAAACCTGCAAAGTCCCTGGGAAGCCTGCGCAGCCAGTTGCTGAGCTGGCTCCTGGTGCCTTTGCTGCTGGTGGTGGCGCTGGATGCATTTTCGGTCTACCGCAATGCGCTCGATGTGGCCGACCTGGCTTATGACCGCGCCCTGCTGGCGTCGACCCGGGCGCTGGCGGAACGTGTATCGGTAGTCGATGGCAAGGTGGTCGCCGATGTGCCGTATGTGGCGCTGGACAGTTTCGAGACCGATACCCTGGGCCGCATCTATTACAAGGTCACCGGCACGCGCGGTGAATTTGTTTCAGGCTACGAAGACCTGCCGGCCTTGCCGCCCGACGTGCCGCGCTCGGAAATCTATCCGGCGCTGGTGCGTTTTTACCACGCCAATTACCACAACCAGGCGGTGCGCATCGCCGCCCTGTACCAGCCTGTGTACGACGATTCGATGCGCGGCATCGCGCTGATCCAGGTCGGCGAAACCATGGATGCGCGCAGCGACCTGACCCGCAAGATCCTGTTCAGCACCTTGTGGCGCCAGGGTTTGCTGGTGACGGTGGCAGCCTTGCTGGTGTGGTTCGCGGTGCGTTTTGTGCTGCGTCCGCTGATGCAGCTGAAAGCCGCGGTGGAAGCGCGCGCCACCACCGACCTGGCCGATTTCGAGGTCAACCAGGTGCACAAGGAAGTACGGCCGCTGGTGGTCGCGATGAATGGCTACATGGGGCGCTTGCAGGCGCTGATCACCGGCCAGCGCCGTTTTATCGCCGATGCTTCGCATCAGCTGCGCACCCCGCTCACCGTGCTCAAGACGCAGGCTGAACTGGCTTTGCGCGAGCTGGACCGCAATCCTGACGATGTGCGCGCCTGGCACAGCCTGCGCGAAATCGTCGCCAGCATTGCCGGCACCACCGACGCCACGGTCCACCTGGCCAACCGGCTGCTGACGCTGGCGCGCGCCGAGCACGGCGCAGCCG
This sequence comes from Collimonas rhizosphaerae, assembly GCF_038896935.1. NCBI lineage: Bacteria > Pseudomonadati > Pseudomonadota > Betaproteobacteria > Burkholderiales > Oxalobacteraceae > Collimonas > Collimonas rhizosphaerae. The sequence continues at coordinate 153,414 of NZ_JBANDC010000008.1, read as the reverse complement.
AGAGCGGCAATGAACCGGTCTCGCTCACCGACGTCGCGCGCCAGGTGGGCCTGGAGCAGGCGCGCGCGGCGGTGAAGAAACAGATCGACCTGTCGTTCGATGCGGCCGACCAGTTGATCGTCAGCGGCAATGCCTTGCTGTTGCACGAACTGGTCAGCAATTTGCTCGATAACGCGATTCACTACACGCCGGCCGGCGGCAGGGTTGTATTGCGCGTGCAACGCGACAGCACGGCGCAGCGCGCCCTGCTGGAAGTGGAAGACAGCGGCATGGGCGTGGCCGAAGAAGACCGGGAGCGCGTGTTTTCCGCCTTTTATCGCGCGCCCTCCGCGCAGCAGCAAAACCCCAGCGGCGCCGGCCTCGGCCTGTCGATCGTGCGCGATATCGCCTCCTCGCATGGCGCCCGGATTACGCTCTCTGCCGCAGACGACAGCAAAGGCCAGGCTCCCGGCCTGAAGGTGACGGTCAGCTTCCCCTTAGCGTTATCCCTTGATTCCTGATAGCGTTAGGCATCCCGGTAACTTGCGCCGGCCCGGCAAACGGCTGTGCGCGGTGTTTCAACTTCAAGGAGACAGGCTTTGAGCGATACGCCTATCAAGATAGTGCATGGCACGGCCCTGAGCGACGAACAGAAGAAAGACCTGCTGCACCGGCTGGCGCGGGTCGAAGGCCAGATCCGCGGCGTGCAGAAACTGATCGCCAACGCCGCGGCGCCGGCCGATTGCGAGGGCGTCGCCCAGCAGCTGGCGGCGGCCCGCAAAGCGCTCGACCGGGCTTTCATCACCTTGCTGACAGGCGCCATCGTGACCCATACCGCGGCTGCCGCCAATCCCGCGGAAGCGGAAGAAAACGCCAGGAACCTGGCAGCCTTGCTGGATAAATTTGCCTGAGTTTTGACTGGGATTTTTTAAGCGCGCCGGCTATTCCCTCGCCAATCTGCGATTCCTATAATTCTTTCCAGACGAAGATTGAAAAGAGGAAGCGCATGATCTCAGCCGGCAATCACGCCGCCACGCAAACCGGAATCGGCATGATAGAAGTGCTGGTGGCGATCGCCATCAGCGCCTTCGCCCTGTTTGCCCTGATGGGCATGCAGACCGCCGCCCTGCGTTATCAGAAGACGGCTCACTTGCGCGCCACGGCCAGCCAGTTCAACGCCGACCTGGCCGATCGCGTGCGCGCCAATATCCGCGGCGCGCATGGCGGCGCTTACAACCTGCGGCGGCAGGCTTATCCTGACATCGGCGAGTCCGCGCCGTCCTGCCTCGGTTCCAGCGGATGTACGCCCCAGGAATTGGCGGCAAAGGATATCCACGAGTGGCGCACCGGCCTCAGCCAGGCAATGGCCGGCGGCTGGGGCGAGATCGCCGGCTCGGTGGCGGAGGGATTTATGGTCAAGGTGTATTTCCTGGATTCGCTTACCGCCGGCGATGCGCGTAATCAGCTTGCGAAACATTGCCGGCCCGGCGCCGCCGACCTGGTCCTGCACAAGGATGTGGTTTGTTTCGCCACCGCTTTTTATCCATGAACACTTCTTTGCGCCAGCGGCGCCGGCAATCGGGCCTGGTCCTGCCCATGCTGCTGCTTTGCCTGCTGGTGATGCTGCTGCTCGGGTCGAGCGCTTTGCGCGCCGCACTGCTTGAAGAAAAAATGGCGGCCAATGCGGGTAACCTGCAACTGGCTTTCCAGGCTGCCGAGCACGCCCTGCGTTTTTGCGAAAACCAGCTGCAACTGTCGCCGATCGTCATCCCGCTGCTGGAGCAGGGACCGGTTGCAGTGGGTGATAGCCGCAAACCCTACTGGGAAATCGCGGACAGCTGGCGCAACGGCGAAGTCTCGGTAGCCGTGCCGCGCACGGCCGGCGAAGGGTTGCAGCCTGCCGCACCGGCGCGCTGCCTGGTTGAACAGCTGCAGTTCGACGCCGACCTGCAGTACCGGCAGCACCTGCAGCCATCGCGGCCGGCATTCAGGATTACGGCAAGAGGCACAGGCGCCAGCAGCGCCTCGGTGGTGCTGCTGCAAAGTTATCTGCTCTTATGAGGCGCAAGCCATGAAGACGATCTTGGCCTGTATCTGTGCGCTCACGCTGATTTCCGTGTCCGCCTGGGCGGCGGATACGCCGGGCGAGCCACCGTTCATCTATACGGCAAGCCATGAAGCGGCAACCTGGCAAGGCCATGTCAAAGCCTATCCGATCAGCGCCGCCGGCGTTTCCGAAACAGCACAGTGGGACGCCGCCGATCTTGTTCCGGCGTGGCAGCTGCGCCATATACTGGCCGCGGGCGATGGCGGCGCCGCTGTTCCATTCGAATGGCAACAGCTCGACGACCGGCAACGGGCCGCCTTGTCGTCCGAGGAGATACAGGAATACCTGAGAGGCAATGCGGCGCTGGAAATCCGGCACGGCGGCCGGCTGCGCGACCGCAAGGGCAAGCTGGGCGACATCATCAATTCCGTGCCGCTATATGTCGGCTGGTCAGATTCCGCTTATCACCTGCTGCCGGCAGCCGACGGCGGCGACAGTTACCGGCGTTTCGTCAGCAGCAAGAAACAACGCCGCGCCATGCTCTATGTCGGCGCCAACGACGGCATGCTGCATGGTTTCGATGCGATCGACGGTGTCGAAAAATCGGCTTTCATTCCACGCGCGATCTTTGACGGTTTGCCGGCATTGAGCGAAGCCGGTTATGTGCACCGGCTGTACGTCGACGGCCTGCTGACGGCTGGCGACGCCCATCTCGGGAATGGCGGGAGCGCCGGGTGGAAGACCATCCTGCTTGGCGCAACCGGCGCCGCCGCAAGGAGCTTGTTTGCATTGGACATCAGCCATCCCGACGCCTGGCCTGGCAATCCTTTGCTGTGGCAGAAAAGCGCGGAAGACGACGGCCATGGCGCGCCGGATGACGACATGGGTTACCAGCTCGGCGAAGCTTTTGCAGTTCGCCTGCGCAACGGCAGCTGGGCCGCGATATACGGCAATGGTTATCAAAGCAAAAAGCAGCGCGCCGTGCTGTACCTGGTTGAACTTGCCAGCGGCAGGCTGGTCAGGAAACTGGTTGCCGGCGCTGGCGGTCCGCAAGCGCCCAACGGCTTGTCGACGCCTGCCCTGGTCTTTGACCGGCAGCGTCACATAAACGCAGCCTACGCCGGCGACTTGCACGGCAAGCTCTGGAAATTCGACCTGAACGCCGGTACGGCGCAGCAGTGGCAAGCTGCATTTGACGGCCAGCCGCTGTTTACCGCTGCCGATGGCGGGCACAAGACGCAGTCCCTGATGCAGCAACCGCTGCTGGAACATCATCCCAAGGGTGGCGCCCTGGTCATGTTTGGCGCGGGCGGAATGGAAGACGGCGCCGGCCTGGGTAAGCCGCAAACCGCAAGCCTGTACGGCATCGGGGAAAAACCCGGCGCCGCTCCCGTTGCAGGCCGGGGGCAGTTGCAGCAACAGACGCTGGTTGAAGACAAAGACGGGAAATGGCAATTGAGCGGCAATACCGTCAACTGGAGCAGGCAGCGCGGATGGTACATCGACTTGCCGGAAAAAGTCGGCCGGGTGGTCGGAAAACTGCAGGTCATCGATGGCGTGCTGTGGGTGCTGACATACTCCGCCGCCGATGGAAAATCGTATCTGATCGCCATCGACTACACCACGGGCGGCGCCACGGCTGGCGCCGCGTTTGCCGATTTCCCGAGAACCGTCTCCATGATCGAAGTAGCGCCGTCAACCGTCACACCCGCCGCCATCACCTTGCCGGACGGTCGCCGGCAGCTGGTGATCAAGGACCGTGCCGGCAAGCCGCATGCCATACGCCTGAATTTACAGGAACGGCGTCCGCTAAGAACCTGGCGCCAGTTGCCGGCGCCGGCGAATCGGGAGTAGCCGAAAAAAAGCCCGCGGGCAGCGGGCTTGGCAGGATTTAATCGTCGTCGTGATGATGGCGATGCTCGCGCCATCCTTCCCGGCGCCGCCATTCTTCACGGCGCCATTCGTCGTCGCGGCGTTCCCGCCATTCGCGGCGCTCGCGCCAGCCCGGATCCACATAGACTTCCTGCGGCGGGTAATACACCGGCGCCGGGACGTAGCGCGGTTCATATTGCACAACCGGCGGGTAATACGGCCGTACCGGCGGATCGACATAAATACCGACGCCGACATTCACGCCGCCGGCCACGGCGCTGCCGCAAGCACCTGCGGCAATGGCGCTGAACGCCAGATATGCTAAAAGTTTTTTCATTTCGTTTCCTGTATGCCAATACTGCTGTATGCGGCGATGTCGCCCGATGTCGTCATTCTGTGACTTCAGTGTAGAGGCAAGCGCTAATCTATGTTGGTCTGCGGGGCAACAAGTGTAACGCCAAGTAACAGACTGTGGCAAAAATTGGACATCAAATGACATTCGGCAGGATTGGATTGCCTGCTTTACCTGCGTACAGTGGCGTTTCCCGTTGAATTCAGGATGGGGTTTTCAAAAGAGGAGATTCCAGCAGTTCAACCGCATAATAGGAATGGGCGGCAACGCGGATCCGGTTGACACGCTGCTCCATGACGCTGAACCCTACATGCAGCATGTATTCCGGCAGCTTCCATACGTAATAACCGGTCAGCTCGTCGGCCTTGCCCGTTACCGGATAACTGCCTACTTTGCCGACGACGATTTCAGGCGTGTCTGAAAAAAGCAGGCCCTTGGGCAAGGCGCCGTCAAAGCCGGCCGACGCATAGAGGCCCTTGCGGATATAGCGGGCGCCCGACAGGATAAAAAACGCTTCGCCGCTCTTCTGCGAGCGGCGAAAATACAGTTCGATACCGCGCGTTAGCAGTTCATCCACTTCATGCGAATTTTCGTCATCAGGCGCAGCGTCGGCCAGAGCGGAAAAATCCGCATCTTGCAGGCTGGGATGCTGCGCGACCTCATTCCAGCGCAGTTCCAGCAGGGATTGCAGGGTGTGGATATCCGGCTGTTCGATTTTCGGCAAGACGGACAGCGCCGGCTGCCCAGGCCGGAGTCCGATCTCTATCATGCGCAAGGCGGACATGTCCTCGGTATAAGAAACCAGCAGCCAGTGGTCGGGAAAATCCCAGCGCTCCAGCTTGAATGGGGCGACAAACGGAAATGTCCATTGCGAACTTCCCAGTTTTTGCTGCAAATCCTCGCGGCTGTCCGCAAAGCTGAGTGCGTGCGGCAGCGAAGATGCGTAGCGGGCGTGGTCATAATAATCGTCGCCGGAATACATCTGGACATTGGTAATGATCGCCGGCGCTCCGGTTTGCGCAGCATCCGCATGATAAAAATCCGGCGGGCAGAATGTGATCGAAAATCCCAGGCGCTTGAAAAATATCCCGCCTATCGGAGAGTGCTCCGGGAGCTCGAAATCCGGTTTGTGCGCATACCGGAATACCGCCGCCTCTATGGATTCAACGGGTTTTCCCAGGTGCTGCAGGAAGAGATCAGCGGTCGGCGGCGTAGTTTGGTCCATTGGGCATCACTGCTCTGGCAGTCGTTTCTCTTAGCGGAATTTGATTTGTACCGGTTTGAAGGTAATGTAAGCGCAATGCTTTTCATCGGCCGTCAATACGATGCCGATTTGCAGCTCCTTGAAATTGTTCCACAACAGCGTCCTCTGGGATGTGCCAGGCTCATCTTCAAAACCGGGCTCTCCCAATGTCTTCTTGATGTCATCGGGACCTTGCTCAAAATGCAGCCCAAAAGGCAACTTGCCCAGGTAAGGCTGGAAATCGTCGGCATTTTGCGGGCCGTGCAAGCGGATGCCGCTGAAAATCATGTCCCCGGCGGCATCGGTCGCACCGTAGAGCCGCGTGTATCCGTGCTTGGCGCGGAACATCAGGATATAACCTTGCTCGGTTTTGCTTAACCACTCTTCAGGATTCTCGTCGAATTCCGGGCGCTCTTCTATGCCGAGAATGGTTAAGTAAGCATCAACGGATTTGTCTATCGGTGACAAGCCAAACAACTTCACCGCATCTTCAATAACTAACATGTGATTTCCTTGTGAAAATTAAAAATGCATCACTGTTTCGCAATGACATCTTTAATCAGCTTGGTAAGGTCCTTGATATATTCGGCATGCGTTTTCTTGCGAATCTGCTCTGCTGCTTTTTGATATTTCTTCAAGCATTCGTCATCCATTTCTTTGCCTTCGGCATCCTCAATCGTTTTCGTGTCTTTTTTTGCCGCTTCCTGCAGCTCATCGGAATCCGTATCGATCTTTTCCGGATTGTTGCGCCGGCCATAGGTATCGCTGTGCTGCTGATGGTCTTTTTTGGGAATCGCTATCGCCTGGCCTTGTTTCGCGATCAATCCAGGATCGCTGCCCGATCCAAAAAGCGCTTTTCGCCCCGCATCGGTGAGTTTTTCGGCGAGCCCAGGCGTCTCGTCGATGATTTTCTGAGCAGCTTCCTTTAATGCCGCCTTCGATGGAACGTGATCGCGGTCAAATTTATTATCTCCGCTTTTTTTCAGCAGATCTTCATAGCTTCCATTGTCTCCGCAATCCAGCTTTCCCGTACCGACAATTGTAGTGGTTTCGGTCGTGGCCGGCGCTTTCTCCTGGGTGGCTTCATGCAGCACCACCGCACCGCCGGTGACTACGGTGGCGCCAAACAGGATGTGCCATATGGTAATCCCGCCCTCGATCACGACCTCGCCAACCGGGATAAGGATAGCGGCCATGCTTAGCCCTTCTTGCCGGGAATGAAAGCGGTACACGGCGCCAGCACCACGCCAGCCTGGCCGGCAATGGCTGCCACCGCCAATACCTTGCCGGTATTGATGTTCGGGCCGAGCGCCGGCGCCAGGGCGTTGCCTTGCCGGGACAGGAAGGCGCTCTCCGCTGGCGTTTCCGGCAGCACCGGCGGGCTGCTCTGGGTCGGCGCGGCGGGCGGCGGCAGGCTGCCTGGCGGATGCGGCATCTGCGTGGTGATATAGATGCCCGGATTATTGCCGCCGTTCATGACATTGCTGTCCCCCTGGCGCACTACGTAGTGTCTTTCCGCCTTGAAGTGGCTGGCGGCCCCGGTCGGTTTCACATAGCCGTTGACGGTGCCGGACTTGACGCCGTTGGCGGTGCCCGGATCGTCGCCGCTGCACTTCGGTTGTTGCGCCATGTTGAGCACATAGGCCGGCTTGCCGTTGAAGTGGACGCTGTCGGCTACCGATGCACTGTTCGACAGGTCTTGCGTGGTCGGATAAGGCAAAGGCGGAGTGCTGCTGCCTACCGGCGTTTTATTGATGGAGGGTGCGGTGGATACGGCTTTTAAAATATCGCTTTGGCGCGCGCCTATCTTACCCATGCTGCAGCTCCCGTTCGACGTTGCTGCCGGCGCGTCCCAATGACTTCTGCTTGCGGGCGCCTTCTGCTATCAATTGCATGAATCCGGCCTCGAATTCGCAGTGCTGGCGCAAATCGACAGCGCGGATGTCGGCATCCTTGGCGATGACGGCGCGCCATACCAGGCTGACGGCGCCCTGCTCCGGTTCGATCAGCAGGGAGTCGATGTGCATCGGGTGCAAGAACATGGCGCCGTCCTCCATCCGCATCAGCAGGGTGCAGGCATGGCCGGGCAAGGCCAGTTCCAGGCAGGTATTGCCTTGTGCGTCGATGGTGGCCCCGGGCGCGTCCGGGGCGCACAGGTTGATCAGCTCAATCCTCTCGTCGCCGGCGAGATAGTCGATTTGCTGGTCCGGCGGCGCGCAGTTCCAGATCGCAAAGTCGAAATCCTGCGGCAGCCAGGCGTCGCTGCCGATGAATGCCTCATCGACGGTGCCCAGCAATGCCCGGCGCTGCGGATGCGCCTTGGCGCGCAGGCCGAGTCCGGCCGGCTCAAACGGCCGCGGCAGCGTGCCGGCGTCCGTGAACTTTCCTCTGAGCGACTGCCAGAACAACCTGGCGGATAGCGGCGCATCGGGGTGTTCGATGCGTGGCGCCGGAACAGATTTCATGCCGCTGGCGCGCAAAAACCATGGCTCGGCAAAACCGCGGCCCACCAGGTTCTGTTCGCATGTGCGGTGGGCCACGGGCTGCAATGCCGGCGCTGCTTCGCGGTCCGGGTGGCCGGCCAGCCCGGCTGGCGTCAGGCGGTATTTTTTGCCGATGCGCCTGGCGCCGCGGTCGCCGGCGTTGACGCGGCATTCGCCGCCATACGCGTATTCATGACGCAACGGCATCTCGGTAAAAGCCCGGGGAGAAGTCAGCCGCCAGGGATTGGCTTTGATCAGTCCCAGGGTGCCCCACCTGGCCAGCGTGGCGGCCAGCCGCAGCGGCCAGGCGCGCTGCCGGAACACGCGTTCTCCGGTGACAGCCAGTTTCTTTTCCAGCAGCACCGCGCCCGGCACCCTGGTGCGTTGCGCGTGCGCAGTAGCGATGCGCCAGGCTTCCATCTCGGCCTGCGATGGCGAAGTGAAGGGGTTCAATCCTTGCGCGGCGGCCGGCGGCGCCATCTGCGTATCGGCCCGCTTGATCCGCACCAGCACCTCGAAGTGCTGGGCCGGCTTATGCTGCGGGGCGTGCGCGGTGGCGTTGACGATGACGTCGCATTTCGGCTTGTACTGGCACAGGTCGCTTTCCTGGCGCAGGCTGCTGCGGTTCATCTCGCCAAAGAAAGTATCGACCTCGCAAAGCGGCGCTTGCGTGCCGGCGTACTCCAGCCGGCCGGAACAAAATGTCAGCGTCTGGCGCAGCACGGCCACATGGAAAGATTGGCCGTGCTGGTCTATGCCTTCAAAGGCCAGCGCCGGAAACGAGGTCAGGTTGCGGAATTCCATGGGGCGGCCCGGCTTAATTGATGTCCACGTCTTTGCCGTTGATCTTGACCGGTCCGCTGCCGGAAATTTCCAGTTTGGCGCCGTTGATCACTATGCTGCCGTTCGATTTCATCACCAGGCTAGACTTGCCGACATGGATGGCGAATTCGTTGCCCGCATTGATCGAGAATTTCTTGCCGACCATGACGCTCTTGTTAAGCCCCACTTCTTCAAACTGCGCCAGTCCTACTGCCGTATTCATCGCGCCGGCTACCGTCACCGCATAACCCGCCCCCACCGTCAGGGCCTTGGCCAGCCCCACGCTTTCGGTGGCGGTCAGCGCAATGACGACGTTTTCCATGCCGTTGATGGTTTCCGTATGGTTGCCGGTGATGTGTTCGGTGCGGTTGCCGCCGACATCGAGGGTTTCGTTGGCGCCGACTTTTTCCGTCCGGTTGACGCCGATGGTGATCGTTTCGTTGTTGTCGACCGTTTCGGTCCGGTCATGCTTTACGTGCGTGGTTTCATCGTGGTCGATGTTCTTGCTGCGGTCATTGCCCACCCAGTGCGATTCGTCGTGCTCGACCTCGATGCGCTGGTCTTTTTCGGCATGCAGCCAGACTTCCTCCGCGCCCTTCTTGTCCTCGAAGCGGAAGGCATTCGCGTTGGCCGCCGTCGCACCCTTGGAGGAGCGGGTCAGGATGCCGCTCTGGGTCTTGTTGGCCGGCAGGTCCCAGGGCGGCAGGTTCTCGCCGTTGTATACCCGGCCGACGATGATCGGCCGGTTGGGCGAGCCGTCCATGAACGCCACGATCACTTCGTCGCCTATGCGCGGGTGCTGGATGAAACCGAAACCGCCGCTGGCCCAGAGCTGCGAGACGCGTACCCAGCAAGAGCTCTTTTCGTTCGATTCGCCGTCGCGGAACCATTTGAACTGCACTTTCACCCGGCCCATGGCGTCGACATAGATTTCCTCGCCGGACGGCCCCACCACGACCGCGGTCTGCGGCCCCGGGATCATCGGCATCGAAGCGCTGTGCGGCGGTCGGTGCGGGATTTTCTTGCGGATGCAGGTGAAGCTGTTCCAGTACTCGCCGCCGCCTTCTTCGTTAGCGTAATTATTGCTGCCGGCATGCTTGATCGAGGTCACCAGGAATTGCCGGTCTTCCGCTGAACCGGCATCGTGGTCGTAATGGCCGACCAGTTCGAAACTGTTGGCCACCGCCAGCGCGCGGCAATTGCTCTTGCCGTTGAAGACCTTGCCCTGGGCTTCGATGCGCTCCAGGCGGCGCTTGGCGATCTGGTCGGCTTCGTCGGCGTTGGCGAAACCGTATTGCCCCAGGTAGTCGAAAATCTCGTAGCGCTCGACTTCGCCCTGCTGCGCCACGGTATCCATTTCCGTCATCATCGGCGCGCCCGGCGATTTATAGTTGCCGCTTTTCAGCGTGACCTTGCCGGATTGCAGTTCCCGGGTCGCGGCCCAGCTGACGATCGAATCCTTGCTTTGGATCGCCTGCGTATTGTGGAAGCGGATCTGCGGCTGCGCCTTCAGTTCCGGCAGCTGCGTGCTGTCGTCGGTGATGACCAGCTTGTGCGAATCCTTGGTGTATTCGAAATAGCGGGTCCAGCCCAGCTCGTCCCACATGCGCGACAGGAAATTGAGGTCCGATTCGCGGTATTGCACAAAATAGCTATACGGTTTGGGCGGGGCATGGCGCAGCCGGAATTCAAAATCGGGCAAGGTGCCGAACTTGGCAAACACCGCACGGGTGATGTCTTCCGGGCCCTTGTCCTGGAAAATGGTCGAATCGTAGCGTTTTCCCAGCACCCACAGCCAGGGCCGCAGCACTGCCCGGTACATGGCGTAGCCGCCGTCCGAGCCGGTATGGGCAAAAGCCGTCACCAGGCCGTTAAGGTAGCGCGGATCGCCGTCCGACATGGCGATTTCCAGCGCCACCTTCTTGCCGATCATCTGTTTCAGTTCAATGCCGGGGTCGTTGGAGAGCAAATCGCAATCGAACTCGAACAGCTGGGACAGCGTTTCGACCCCGCCAAAACTGCGCAGCAAGAGTTCTTGCGAGCCCTGGGTCGGGCCGTGCCATACGATAATGCGTTGATTCTGCAGATCAAGCAGGTTGGACTCTGACACGATGCACTCCTTGTCGCTCTCGGTTTAGCGGCGCTGGACTCGGTGGTTGCTGGTATTGACGTGCTGAAACATTATCCTAGCGTAAACTTTAGGGGCTTTTTAAAACGCCTGTAAGTTGTTGAAGTAAAAGGGTTTTTTGCAAATAAAGTGCAATAATTCCTTGCCGGAAGACAAGTCAAACTTGGCGCAATTGCTGTTCAGCGGCTATGCTTACGCGGTCGACGGGAGCTGAAACAATGGGAAACAAAGCGTTCTATCCTTGCACCGCAGAAGACCCGCTTGGTCTTGGGCCGCAGCCGGGCCTGCTCGGCGCCGGCATGGCATCCGACATTGCCCGCCGGCCAGCGCCTGGCCAAGGCATCACCTACAGCCAGGCCGTCACCGCTTCCGAGCTGGTCAATATTCCGGTCCCGGTCGGCGCCAACCTGGCTTGGGACAGTTATTGGCGCGCGGTCTACGACAAGGCCAACAAGCTGATCCAGCAGCAAGCTAACCAGCTTTTACAGCGCGGCAACGTGACCGCGGAAGAAGCCAGGGAACTGATCGAAGTACAGCGCAACCGGCTGGTGATTGAAATGCGCAAGCCGCTGACGCCATTCGGCCGCTTTTATTCCGAAGTGCTGAAGCCGGAAAAAGACCTTCCGACCCTGGAACAGCTGCTCAAGAAAAAAGGCAGCATCGAAGCGGTGCTCAACAGCGTCGGCAAGACCCGTGCGTTTACCAACCGGCTAGCGATCATCGGCCGCACGGCGGGGCCGGCCGGCATCGTGCTGGAAGTGGTAGTGGTCGGCGTCGTCATCGAAAAGGCTGACCCGCACGAGCGGGCGCGCGTCGCTACCGAAGAAATAGGCGGCGCTGCCGGCGGTTTCATGGGCGGCCGCTACGGCATGCTCGGCGGCGCAGCGGCCGGCGCAGCCTGGGCCGGCACCTGGGCTTCGCCGACCTTGCTGATTCCGGTGGTGGGTGAAATCACCGAAGGCGGCGCGGTGCTGGTCGGCGGCATCGTCGGCGGCCTGCTGGGCGCCTGGGTCGGCCACGATGTGAGCAAGGAGGCGGTGCACCAGGCGTGGATGTTATCGGAGTTCTACTGGAAAACGGATAAATAGGAATTTGCCTTATGCTGATCGAACGCCTCCAGGCTTGGCTGATCAACCGCCTGCCCTCGCGCCGGCTTGCTCCCAGGCTTAGCCTGACAGAACAAGGCTTGCTGGCTGAAACCGCCGATGCCAGGCAAGAAGTGCGATGGACGCAAATCGATGAAATCGTGGCGGTCCGTGCTGACCAGTTTGTCGGCGACAGTTTGCTGCTGCTGATTCGCTTTGACGGCGATCAAACCTTGAGCATTCCCGAGCAAAGCGAGATATGGGCGCAATTGACCGAGCAGATTCCCTTGCATCTGGACGCTGCCCTGCAGCACCAGGACTGGGCGTTGCGGCTGATAGGCGATGCCCAAGCCACGCCGGTGACGGTTTACCGGAAAGCCAGTCCGCTTGGCTGAGTCCGCGGAAGTACCTCTCCGCGGATCGTTAGCTGTTCCAAGGCAACCCATCTTGCATAAGCGGTAAGAACAAAATCAGGTTCCTGCGCTCTAACCGGAAGCTTCACTGAATCCGGGAGTGCAAAAATGAAAATATCACACCATCCGCATGCCAGGACCGGCCAGGGTTTTACGCTGATTGAGTTGATGCTGACCATAGCGATCTTCGGCATCCTGGCGGCGGTTGCCATACCCGCCTATCAAAACCACCTGAAGAAAGAAAAATTCGCTGAAGTGATTGCGGCAAGCGCCACGGCTAAATCTGCTGTCGAGGCCTGCATGCAACATTTGAACGCCGCGGCAGGCTGCGACGGCGGCAGCAATGGAATTCCTGCCGACCTGACCGCAAATGCCGGCAACCGCGTTGCCGCGGTCAGCACCAAGAACGGCGTCGTCACAGTTGTCCCACAGGAAAAAGACGGCATTCTTGCCTCCGACACCTACGTGCTGACACCGACTCCCGGCAATCCGATCCAGTGGTCCAGCGCCGGCAGCGGCTGTCGCGCGACGGCATTGTGCAAATGACGGAACCTGCCTTCCGATATGCCTGTCAAAATTTTTATCCCATTTAAATGCATGGATCATTTGTAATGAAAGCGGCAAGAACAGCTGCTTGAAGCCATGGATTAGGTAGCTGAATTTCAAGAGGCAAGCATGTACGGCGAGGTAGACTGGAAGCATGCGCCGAAAGGTGCACGATGGTGGGCAATGGACTCAAGCGGCCATGCCCATTGGTTCATGGAGCCAACACACAAAGTCAAGGCGCATTTCTGGTACGCGCAGGAAGTTCACGCGCCAACCTTCGCTTATTCTGGCGATTGGCGCGAGAGCTTGACCGAACGGCCAGACCAATTCAGGTGAACCAGTGAACGATAAGCAGGTTTCGGCATCGAAACAGGTATCGTCAATGACCTGGGGCCTGCCATGAAACATCTTGCTATCTTGTTGGGTTTGGCAGTGCTGCTCAGCGGTTGCGTAGTTGCGCCGTATGGGGAGAGAGATGGCGGTTACAGAGGAGATCGCGGCGACTGGCATGATCACCACAACGACAGAGACGGCGACCGCCGCAGAGATGACAACCCTAACCGTTACTAGCAGCCGTATCAGGTCCTGGTTCGGCCATTCTTCCTGTGGACGAGCCAGCCTGCCACCAGCAGTACTTTCAGGATGAGCAGAGCGCCTATCCCCACCACGCCAAGCTTGAGAGTGGCGCCAATGATATAGGCAATCCCCACTGTCAGGCCCTTTACCAGGGCAAACAGTACGACTATGCATAGCAGGCCCGCATAGAGCGGATTGTAGCGATGAAGGGTTGAGAGCTGTTTCATACGTCCCTTTGTCAGGAAGGCTTTACTGGCAATGTACTCTTTTCATTTGCCGTTTCCCATCCCCCGGATAAAAAAAAGCCCGCCAGCCTTGCGGCAGCGGGCTAAATCCAAAACTTAGGGAGAGTTGGAGGAGACCAATTCAATATTGTGCTGCCCAACCGGTTTTCAATACCCTTTTTCATTATTTATTCCCGGCAAAAATCGCGAGGGAAAACTAAAAACTGGTGCCGGTACGGCAGCTTGCGAACGAAGCGCCATTGGTTGCAGCGGCGCCGCAGCCGAACAGGCTGCATCCACCGACAAGGAAAACCACGGCGGCCAGAGTGGGGATCAGGAGGAAACGACGTCGCATGAAGGCTCCTTGGATTTATTCCATTGTACCGGCGCCCGCGAAAACCTAGATGATCGAGGAATCGTCATCGCCGCTCATGTCGTCGGCAAGCGTGTCGTCCGTGCTTGTGCTGTCATCCTTTGCCGTATCGCCATCGTAATAATTGTTGACGGTGGTGTTCTCGGTCGATGTGGTTGACGGCGCCATGCCGGACTGGTTCATGAATCCCGCGGCGCCGCTGCTGCTGCCTGGATGCATCAAGTGTTCGATACCCTGGAACAGGAACGCACCGCCTGCCACCCCGGCAGCTGTAGCCGCAACCGTGCCGAGCGCGCTCCCGACGCCACCGCTAAAAAAGCCCGGCGACGCCGCCGGCGCCTGACTTTGCATGGACGGGGCAGGCATTGCCGCCGGCATGCTCGCCATCATTGGAGGCGCTGCCGGGCGCGGCGCCGTAGCTGAAGTATTGCCCCATGCATTGGGATCGAAGAAGCTGCGCGACGGCGCGGCTTGGGTTGCCTGGACCTGGCTCTGCAGCGACGCAATCTGCATTTTGGCGGTGGTAAGTGCTTGCTCCATCAACAACGCGCGCTGGACCAGCAGGTAAGCAGCGTCCGGTTGCTGCGCAACGGCGCCGGCAATCAAGGCATCGGCTTGCGGATCCTTGGCTATGCCGCGCACCTGGATGAGTTGATTCAGAAAATCTTGCAGCGATTGGGTTTCTTGCGGGCTCATGAATATTGCTCCTATAGCAAGGTGAAAAAAATAATCTGGCAAAGGCCACGTATGTGGCCTGCATAAATCCGCCATTGGTTTAACACGGCATTACATGGGGCCAAGGGACGTAATTCCTCTGATTTTTTTGTATCCGTTTGAAAGCGAACGTAATTTTTTGGAAAGATGACATAAGAAAGTTGCCCAGCCGATTCGAGTGAACATTCGGGAAAAAACGCCAGATTCGTAGCGAAACCGAAATATTTCCTTGCTACTATGGAATTTCCATGGGGAGGGCGATATGTCTACAGTTCATGAAAGCCGCAGCGTCAGCCTGTCGCAGAAGGACATCGAGGTCCTGGAATCGGTGCTGAATGAACGGATTGCATACCTGTCCCAGATACTGATGACCAGATCGCGCAGCGCCTATGGCGATCATCATGTCACTGCATTGAAAAACGCGATTGATGCGAAATCAGCGTTGAATCTGGGCCGAAGCACGCTATAAAACTGCCTCACCGGGCCAACGAAGCGTGCGGGCGCAAAAAAGCCCCGAACCGGCGAAGGTGCGAGGCTTTTAATCGATGGCTCGGATTGCTGGCTGTTCCAATACAGAAGCGAGACAGCGCTCAGCTATCCGCCATCAGGGTTTAGCGGGCGCGCTGGCAGCGTTGAGCGCCTCCATGGCGGCTTTTCTTGCCGCCTGAATATCCTTGCTATCGACGGTAGTTGCAGCAGCTGGGGCTCCCGCCTCGGGCGTAGCGACAACGGCTTTTGGCTCTTCTTCTTTTGAACAAGCCAAAACAGCAAAAAGAAGCACCAATGCAGCGACTGTTTTCATCTTTTCTCTCTCCTCGAATTAGACGGTACGGCAAATCATTGTGTGCATTCTACAATGTTGCCGAAAAACATCGTGGCTTTTACTTTTGGCGATATGCGGAATATCTGATGTAAGCAGAGCTGTCGTTAAAATACAGCCCCAAACTTGATTGCTCAAGGGGCAGGCCAATATTACAGGGGGCATTGGCCATGGGTGTAATCAAAGAGCGCCTAGAGAAGTATGCGGACGTAAAAAAATCTACCGACGACAGTGGGGAGATGGTGTCAAAATCCGAGTTGAGTAAAATAGCCAGTTCCAAGAAGCGGATCTACATATAAAAATAATGTCCATACCAAAACTATCGATTGCCCTAATTTTGGTTTTCATATCAGGGATGGCGTCACATGCTCATATACCGATTTTCGAGCGGGACCTGATCAAATATAAAAACAAGGATGCAGACGAATCTAAGGTAATGAATGCTTTTATCAGCTATGGACAGTCTTGGCGGTCTCAGTCGCAACCAATTGCGGGCGATAATCTTATCGCAGACGATAAACAGCCACTTGCATTTGCACCTAAAGCCAAAAACACAACTACCTTGCTGCCGGCAATTAGCTCTCCATGGGTTGCTGACCAATACGGTGACCTGGAAGCATTGAACTGGAAAAATACGGTTACCGGAAGCCCGAATAATGCTGCTGGAAACATCGGAAATATTTCTGCACGCTCACTTGTTAAACTGAGCAAGAGGGATGGTTACTCGCCTTTTCAAGTCGTCGATTTTGGCATGGCATATCCCGCATACACCTGGCAGCAACTCCGGCCAGGTACAGAACAGTGGCAAGTGCTGCTAAATGCCATAAACAAAATCAAAGCGATCAATGAGTCAAATGGGAAAGCGATCCGTTGGCTAGGCGTTGGCTGGACGCACGGTGTTTTTTCTCCTGCCGACAATTTCGACTATTACGTTCAACTCAAGGAGATGGTTGCAGCGTTCGATAAATTGGCCTTGAACAATGGCGATGGAGGAACGAACAAACCATTGCACTACTTTACCGACATGTTCGCCGGCGTTTCCGACATGGTTGTTCAGTCGCCAAATACATTACGGCAATTAGACTTTGCAATTGCGAACTCGTCTCGCGTCCATCTTGTCAATCCTCGTTATCCTTACCCAATTGCTGCTGGCGATAATGTGCATCACACCGGTATCGGTTATGCCCAATACGGTGAAGCCGAAGGATTGGCCAAGTTCCATACCTTGGTAGAAGGGAAAAATTGGGAGCCATTCAGAATCGTATCAGGTGCGGCCGAAGGCTCGAAAATTTCGCTGAAAGTATCGGCGCCAATGGCTGGCTTCGGAAAGCCAGAGATCGATATTTCGCAAATTGAGCAGGCATCACAATACGGATTTCATGTTAAAGCCAACGGCGTTGAAGTCCCGGTAAAAAGCGTGTCATTCCCCAATTCGACGACTATTACGCTGGATCTACCCTCGTTAACTTCAGCATCATCAAAGTTCGAAGTCTCGTACGCATGGTACGGCCCCGGCGCTTCCTTCGGAACGCATGTTGGAGTTTGGGGAAACATTAAACGAAAAGGCCCGCCATCTGTCTTGTTCCAAGGGAAAACCATTGATTTATGGCTTTGTAACTATATCGGCGTTATTGAACGTGCTCCAAAATCAAGTTTGAGCTGAATTTTCCGCCTATTCCTATTTTTAGGGTAAAGAACTGATGGGGAAAACGCGAAAAATAAGTCGTTGGTGGTCAGTCATTACTGCGGGAGCGATACTCGGAATAGCATCAATACTGATCTATGCAGGCAGCATGTTGCACCCCGCAGTCGCGCCAGTTTGCCAAGTATCGTCTTCTGGGTATGCCAGTCCCACGCGAGTAGTAAGCGGATCGTTATTGAGGATAGGCGGCTCAGACATAGTGCGCAATGATCGAAACCAAAATATTCAAATTGCGGTTTGTGGCAAAGGTGGCTGCATTGGGCCTGCTCGAGAGTTAGAGCAGGTCAAGAGTGGCACATTAGTGCGCGCCGAATATTGCGCCAAAATGATTACTCGTGTGTACGCTAGCGATGTCGAAATCTACAACAGAGTACCTCCAACACAGAAATATTTGGATCAACAAGCTGCGGCCAGTCGTGGTTTTGTTTTGAAGATGTTTGCATTTTCATGCGGCTTGCTATTGTTTGGAATAATGGGAGTGCGACGGAAAGTCGATGTCTGATCTTGGCCGACAGGAGGTCATCCAAACAAAGAGAACAACGCCACGACTGAACGTGTGACGTTGTTAAATCGTACCGCCAATCTTGTACCTTTCCAGTTCTCTCCGAAGCCGGGTTTCGAGTATGGTTTTTTTGGATGAATCAAACAGGCACAGAGTAATCATCACACCGCATACCAATAACACTGCCAGTGTCGGGAGTGCTGTTAGGCGCCTATCGATTGCTGTGCCGATGTGCAGTAGCCACAAATTCAGTAACGCCAAAATACAGCCTCCTAACAGGAGCGTGAGAAACAGACTTCCGGGGACTGTGTATAACCAATTCGGGCGCAAAGAAACAAATCGATCTGATACCGGATCAATCCAGGCGACCAGCGAGTGTTTATCGCCATTCTCGAACGCACCGATGGTCTGCTTTCCGGAAGATAGCTTTCTCACTCCGGGAAAGAACAATCCATAGAGAGGAACCGTGTCAACCCTGACGCTGGCCCAGATGCCTGAGCGATCATAGGCCGTATCGAAAATTTCGAGATCTTGTATCGGCTCAAATATCATGTTTTATCAGTTCGAAAAATTGTCTGTGCATCGCTGACAACTATGGCATGTTTGAATCACGCGGAGCTCCGCCGGCAATTAAAACATGTGAAAGAGGACGAGGAGTAAGAGGGATCAGCGATAGTGAGCAACCACGGCAATGCTAATCCCGAAAACCAGTAGTACGATTAGCAACATACCGAACTCTTTGCGCGTGCTTGGCAAATTCATCGTGCCACCACCGCCAAAGATGGCAAGAATAATAACAATGAGGATGGCAGCGCCCTTGGCCACTTGAGTTATCGCTTTACAGACGACGTCAACAAAACTTGACCATCCAAATCTGCGGTACGGCTTAACTTCTGGTCGGCGAAATTCTGGTTGCTTGTCGAAAATCATGGGAGTACATATTCCTAAAGCTGATACGGAAAAATGGTGTGCTGTTTCTCCTCGCTTGTCGTCTAGTTTTACCGTCCTGATTCCGTATGACGCACACATTGGGGCGGTGTATTACCCTCGAACGAGATCCATTGGTTGACTATTTACCAATGCAGAACCTGGAAAAGATCACCCCCAGCAAATCATCCGGCGTAAACGCCCCCGTAATGCTGCTCAGCCTGTCCTGCGCCAGCCGCAATTCCTCCGCAAACAGATCCAGCGACTGGTCGTTGATCCGGTTGTCGAGCGAGGCATGCTGGTCGGCGATCTCCAGGTGGTCGCGCGCCGCCTTCAGCGCAATCAGGTGACGCTCGCGCGCCAGGTAGCGCGATTCGCCGGTTTGCTGCCAGCCGGCGATGCGCAGCAGTTCCGCGCGCAGCAGGTCGATGCCGAGATGGTCGGTGGCCGACAGGTAGATATGGGTGGCGTCGTTCATCACATCGACCGCGGGTTTGTGGCCGGACTGGTCGATCTTGTTCCAGATGCGGATGATCGGCGCGCTGTTCGGGAACCGCGCGACGATTTTTTCATCGGCCAGCGAGGGGCCGTGGTTGGCGTCCAGCATGTGCAGGATGACGTCGGCGTTCGCCACCGCGGCCCAGGTGCGTTCGATGCCGATCCGCTCTACTTCGTCGTTGGCGTCTTCCGCCTCGCGGATGCCGGCGGTGTCGATGATGTTGAGCGGGATGCCTTCCAGCTGGATCGTTTCGGTAACCTTATCGCGGGTGGTGCCGGCGATCGGCGTGACGATGGCGACATCGGACCCGGCCAGCACGTTCAGCAACGACGATTTGCCGACATTCGGCTGCCCCGCCAGCACGATGTTCAAACCGTCGCGCAGCAAGGCGCCCTGGGCGGCCTGGCTGAACACATTGTCCAAGGTGCTGCGGATAGTCGCCAGCTGGCCGCGCGCATCGGATTTTTCCAGGAAGTCGATTTCCTCTTCCGGGAAATCCAGGGTAGCTTCAACCAGCATGCGCAGGTTCGTGACCTGCTCCACCAGCGCATGGATCACTTTGGAAAACGCGCCCGACAGCGATTCCGAAGCCGATTTGGCGGCCGCCTCGGTAGACGCCTCGATCAGGTCCGCCACCGCTTCCGCCTGCGCCAGGTCGAGCTTGTCGTTGATGAACGCGCGCTGCGTGAATTCACCCGGCTCCGCCATGCGCAGGCCGATATCCTGGCCGGCCGCCAGGCAGCGGCTCAGCAGCATCTGCAGCACCACCGGCCCGCCGTGTCCCTGCAGCTCCAGCACGTCTTCGCCGGTATACGAATGCGGGGCCTTGAAATAGATCGCCAGGCCCTGGTCGATGACGCTGCCGTCGGCATTCTTGAATGGCAGGTAGGTCGCGTGGCGCGGCGCCAGCTTGTTTTCCGGGATGCCGCAAACGGCTTCGATCAGCGGGCCCAGCTGTTTGCCGGAAATGCGGACTACGCCGATGCCGCCGCGTCCTGGTGCGGTGGCGATCGCGGCGATGGGGGAAGAATCGAAAGACATGGAATTATTCTACGAGGGTTGTTTGATAATAGAAACATCGGCAAGCAGCCGGCCACAAAAAAGCCCGTGAATCGAACATTCACGGGCTTTTTTACGACACTCGCTCAACGGCGATATTAAGCCTTGGCCGGACCTGCGCCCATCTTGCGGGTGATCACCCATTGCTGCGCAATCGACAGCACGTTGTTGGTGACCCAGTACAGCACCAGGCCGGACGGGAAGAAGAAGAACATCACCGAGAAAATCAGCGGCATGAACATCATCACCTTGGCTTGCATCGGATCAGGCGGCGTCGGGTTCAGCTTGGTCTGGATGAACATCGAAATCGCCATCACCA
Organism: Collimonas rhizosphaerae; assembly: GCF_038896935.1. Taxonomy (NCBI): domain Bacteria; kingdom Pseudomonadati; phylum Pseudomonadota; class Betaproteobacteria; order Burkholderiales; family Oxalobacteraceae; genus Collimonas; species Collimonas rhizosphaerae. The sequence continues at coordinate 132,729 of NZ_JBANDC010000008.1, read as the reverse complement.
CCGGCAGGATGTAGAACGGATCCGGTGCGGCCAGGTCATGGATCCAGCCCAGCCATGGCGCATTGCGGATTTCCACGCTGGCCAGCAGCACCCAGTACAGCGAGATGAACACCGGGATCTGCACCACGATCGGCAGGCAGCCGCCGAGCGGGTTGATCTTCTCGGTCTTGTACAGCTCCATCATGGCCTGGTTCATCTTCTGCGGTTCGGATTTGAAACGCTCGCGGATCGACGTCATCTTCGGCGTCACCAGCTTCATCTTGGCCATGCTGCGATAGCTCGCTGCCGATAGCGGGAAGAACGCCAGCTTGATCAGCACGGTCAGGGCGATGATGGTCCAGCCCCAGTTGCCGAGCACTTTGTGGATCTGCGTCATCAGCCAGAAAATCGGCTTGGCGATGATGGTCAGCCAGCCATAGTCCTTGACCAGTTCCAGGCCAGGCGTAATCGCTTCCAGGTCAGCCTGCACTTCCGGACCCGAATACAGGCGCGCATCCATGGTCACGCTGGCGCCGGGAGCCATCGTGCCCAGCGGCAGGATATTGCCGACGGCATACAGGTTGGTGGCGATCTTCTTGGTGAAGATTTCGCGCGGCGCCTTGTCTTGCGGGATGAACGCCGAGACAAAGTAATGCTGGATCACTGCAAACCAGCCGTCATCGGCCTTGGTAGCGTGTTCAGCCTTGCCGCCTTCGATCTTGTCGAACGGGAATTTCTGGAACTTGCTCGCTTCGGTATAGACCGAAGCGCCGGTGAAGGTGTGCACGAAACGCTGTTCGCCTTCAGGCGCATTGCCGTCGCGCACCAGCTGCAGGTACAGCGAAGGCGAGACTGGCGCGCCGCTGTCGTTGGTCACTGTGTGCTTGACGTCGATCGAATAGTCGCCGCGCTTGAAGGTGTAGGTCTTGGTCAGCTTGACGCCGCCTTCGGTCGATTCCAGCACCAGTTGCACCTGGTTGCCGTTGTCCAGCGTACGCACGCCGGGCAAGGCCGTGAACGGCGACTTGTGGTTAGGGAACGGACCGCCGATCAGGCCGGTTTCAGCCAGGTAGGTGCGGGTAGCGCTGGAGTCGAACAGCACCAGGTTCTTGGTCGGGTCGACCGTGTCCTTGTGCTTCAGCAGTTCCAGGCGCTTCAGTTCACCGCCGACGGTATCGATGTCAGCCTTGACCACATCGGTGGTGATGGTGATGACTTCGCCCTTGGCGTCAGCGGCGGTGGCAGGCACCGCGCTGGCCGATGCGGCGGGCGCGCCGGCGATAGCCGAAGCTTGCGGCACCGAGGTGCTGGCGCTAGCCGATGCAGCGGCGCCGGCAGGACCGGTGGCAGCGGCAGGAACAGTCGGGTTGGCGCTTGGGAAGAACAGCGACGGCTGGCCGTTATGGCGCTGCCACTGGTCCCAGAGGAACAGCAGCGAGACCGAAAATACAACCCACAGGACGGTACGTTTGATATCCATAAGAGTATTTATCTATGATTCAGGAATGGCCGCAACCACACGATCGGTTAGCCGATGCGGGTTTGGTTGCAGATGGAGATGTGGATGACTGTTGCGGCGGCACCGGATCGAGTCCGCCTTCATGCCAGGGATGGCATTTGCACAGGCGGCGTCCGGCCAGCATGCTGCCCTTCAGGGCGCCATGCGTGCGGATCGCTTCGGCTGCGTAATCGGAGCAGCTGGGATAAAAACGGCAATTCTGTCCCAGAAACGGGCTGATGCCCAGTTTATAGAGGCGCAACAGGAACAGTAGAGGCATTTTCATGACAGCTTTTTTCCCTTCTTCTTCCGGCCCCGGCTATGTGTGGCCAGGCTGGAACAATACAAGCCGCGGATACAAATAAGCCGAAACTTACGCGAACTTACGACTTGTCAGCCCGTTGCGATGCGAACAGCTGCTTCAGTTCGCCATGCAGCTCTCGCTTCAGGCGCGCAGTCGTGGCCGGGCCCGCCTTGGTGTTTACCGGTTTCGATAAACGCACAACGCAGTCGATTGGCGGCAGTGGCGTCAGACGAAACAGCTCGCGCGTAACGCGTTTGACCGTGTTACGCGTAACAGCGCGCGGCGCCAGCCGTTTTGCCGCCACCACGCCCAGACGGGCATGCGGCAGCGCATTAAGGCGGGTGTACAAGACGAAGTGCGCCGTTCTATACACAGGGCGCAAACGAAAAACGGATGAAAACTCATCCGTTTTAACGATGCGCCGGTCACGTGAAAAGTCCTGGACGCTGTTCTGGGAACGGTCGCCGAGTTGATCTGTCACGCAAGCAACGCTGCTGCGTCCGGCTGGATTAAGCTGCCAGACGCTTGCGGCCTTTGGCGCGACGTGCATTGAGCACAGCGCGGCCACCGCGGGTTGCCATACGGGCGCGGAAGCCGTGAGTACGCTTACGGCGCACGACGGAAGGTTGGTAAGTACGTTTCATGTTGGTCTCGCTAATCAGCAAAAATAAATCGGATCTTCACACTCAGAGCGCTGGGTTTCTACCCTTTCGCGATTCGATCTGGACCAGGCTGCCAAGGCGTCGGAGGACGAAACCGGGGCAAATACAAACAAGTACAAGGGACAGTCAACGCACAAACTGGCAATTCAGCGGACAGTGAACCTTGAATTAGAACGCATTTTCTGCTTGTTTGTCAATCACTTAGGGTGCTTTTCCACAAGGTCTTTTTGCGCCCGGCAACCGGAATAATTGGCCGTGCCTGTGGATAACTTGCGCCGGCAAGGGTAGAATAGCGGCTTATGTGTGGCACGCCCGCCAGTTATGCATTGCTCAGTAGTACGGAATCCATTACTGAACCCAGCGTGCAATAAGAACATCAAGCCAGGGCGTAAAGAACCTCACCCCGCACACCTTCACTTAGAACGATTCATGGAAAATTTCTGGCAGAGCTGCTCTACCCAGTTGGAGCAGGAATTGACGCCTCAACAATTTAGCGCGTGGATAAAACCGCTGACGCCACTCGATTACGAGGACGGACGATTGCGCATCGCTGCGCCGAATCGCTTTAAGCTGGACTGGGTAAAAACGCAGTTCGCCAGCCGCATCACGACCCTGGCGCACCAATATTGGGAGGCGCCGATCGAAGTGGTGTTCGTGCTCGATCCGCGCAAGTCGGCCCCGGCTCATGCCAGTTCCAGCATGCCGGTAGCGGTCAATAACAATGGCGGCAATAGCGAGCAGGCCGGCGCGCAGGCGTCCGCGGCCGGCGGCGGCAGTTATGGCAACAGCAACTTCGATCGCCTGCCGGAAGTGCAGACCGAGAACAGCGCCGTCAGCGCCAGGCGCGACCAGTCGCGCATCAACACCGCCCTCAGTTTCGACAGTTTCGTCACCGGTAAAGCCAACCAGCTGGCGCGCGCGGCAGCGATCCAAGTCGCCAATAATCCCGGCGTTTCCTACAACCCGCTGTTCCTGTACGGCGGCGTCGGCCTCGGCAAGACCCACCTGATCCACGCCATCGGCAACCAGCTGCTGGCCGACAATCCGAACTCGAAGATCCGCTACATCCACGCAGAACAGTACGTTCGCGACGTAGTGACTGCTTACCAACGCAAGGGTTTCGACGACTTCAAGCGCTACTACCATTCGCTCGACCTGCTGCTGATCGACGATATCCAGTTCTTCGGCGGCAAGAGCCGCACCCAGGAAGAATTCTTCTACGCCTTCGAAGCGTTGATTGCAGCAAAGAAGCAAATCATCATCACCAGCGACACCTATCCGAAAGAAATCACCGGCATGGATGACCGCCTGATTTCGCGTTTCGACTCGGGTTTGACGGTAGCCATCGAGCCGCCGGAACTGGAAATGCGGGTAGCGATCCTGCTCAAAAAAGCGGCATCGGAAGGCGTCACCTTCTCCGACGACGTCGCGTTTTTTGTTGCCAAACATTTACGTTCCAACGTCCGCGAGCTGGAAGGCGCACTGCGCAAGATTCTTGCTTACTCCCGTTTCCATGGCAAAGACATCAGCATCGATGTGGTCAAAGATGCATTGAAGGACCTGCTGTCGGTACAGAACCGCCAGATCTCCGTCGAGAACATCCAGAAGACCGTGGCCGACTTTTTCAACATCAAAGTTGCCGACATGTACTCGAAAAAACGGCCGGCCAATATCGCCCGTCCGCGCCAGATTGCGATGTACCTTGCCAAAGAATTAACCCAGAAAAGCTTGCCGGAAATCGGCGAACTGTTCGGCGGCCGCGACCACACCACGGTATTGCACGCAGTCCGCAAAATCGCCGGCGACCGCACCAAGAACCCCGAATGCAACCACGAATTGCATGTGCTGGAACAGACCCTGAAGGGCTGATATTGGTATTTCGGGCGATTGTGCACGTTGCCTGCGGCCCTGTGGATAAGTTTGTATAAGGCAAGTTTGGAATTAGGCGGCGACTGTGGTTTTTTTGTCGATTGTGTGAAACGCGGAAGCTTGCCGATTTGTTAACTAACAATCGCAAAAAAGCCGGAAAGCGGCGCAGATTTAAGCGCCGGATGGGTCCGTAGAGGGTCGATTTAAGTTACATTTACAGACTGCTTGGAAGTATTCAAACGCGTCATCGAGCTGGCAGCAATATTTGATTTTTAAATAACAAGGATATAGCTATGCAATTGGTCAAAACCAACCGAGATACCCTTCTCCGGCCACTGCAGATCGTGAGCGGTATTGTCGAGCGTCGGCACACATTGCCGATTCTGGCCAATATCCTCATTCGCAAAGAAGGCGAAAAGGTCTCTTTCCTGTCGACTGACATCGAAGTGCAAATCACCACCAACGCCAACGTCGGCAGCGGCGGCGAAACCGCGGCGACGACCGTTGCGGCACGCAAGCTGCTAGACATCCTGCGCGCCCTGCCCGACACCGGCGAAGTCTCGCTCACCCTCAGCAACAAGCGCATGACCGTGCAGTCCGGCAAATCGCGTTTCGCCCTGCAAACCCTGGCCGCCGAAGAGTTCCCGACGGTAGCCCAGGCAGACCATTACAACGCCACCGTCACCCTGCCGCAAAAGACGCTGAAGCACCTGTTCAACATGGTGCACTTCTCGATGGCGCAGCAGGACATCCGCTATTACCTGAATGGCCTGCTGCTGGTCCTCGACGGCAAGAACGTGATCGCCGTGGCCACCGACGGCCACCGCCTGGCGTTTTGCCAGGTCGCCACCGAACAAGAGTTCGCGCGCCAGGAAGTCATCATCCCGCGCAAGACCATCATCGAACTGCAGCGCCTGCTGGAAGAAACCGACGAACCGGTCCAGCTCGAAATCGCCAACAACCAGGTCAAGCTGTCGTTCGCCGATATCGAACTGATCTCCAAGCTGGTCGAAGGCAAGTTCCCCGACTACACCCGCGTGGTGCCGAAGGGCTACAAGAACGATTTCACCATCAGCCGCGACCAGCTGCTGCGCTCCCTGCAACGCGCCGCCATCATGACCAGCGACAAGTTCAAGGGCGTGCGCTGGGTAGTCACCCCAGGCAGCCTGAAAATCAGCTCCACCAACGCTGACCAGGAAGAAGCCATCGAAGAACTCGAAATCGACTACGGCGGCGACAGCGTCGACATCGGCTTCAACGTCACCTACCTGCTCGACGTCCTCAACAACCTCAAGGGCGACAACATCAACATCGCCCTCGGCGACGCCAATTCCTCGGCACTGATCACCGTGCCGGAAAACGCTGACTTCAAATACGTCGTCATGCCAATGCGGATCTAGTCTGCATAAAAAACAGGGCGGAAAGCTTCAAGCTGTTCCGCCCTGTTTACTTGTAAAAATAGCACTCAGCCCCAATATAAGCAGTTCCGAAGTAAGTTTTTCAGAAGGTAGCCATGTCATCAGCCCCTCAAGACAACACCAATCAGCCGCAACCCAATGCATACGGAGCGTCCTCGATCCAAATTCTCGAAGGCCTGGAAGCGGTACGCAAACGCCCCGGGATGTACATCGGCGACACCTCTGACGGCACCGGCCTGCACCACCTGGTGTTCGAAGTGCTGGACAACTCCATCGACGAATCGCTGGCCGGCCACTGCACCGAAATCCACGTCACCATCCATTCCGACAACTCGATCTCGATCACCGACAACGGCCGCGGCGTGCCGACCGGCATCAAGTTCGACGACAAGCACGACCCGAAACGCAGCGCAGCCGAAATCGTCATGACCGAGCTGCACGCCGGCGGCAAGTTCGACCAGAACTCGTATAAAGTATCCGGCGGCCTGCACGGCGTTGGCGTCTCTTGCGTCAACGGCCTGTCCAAGCTGCTCAAGCTGACCATCCGCCGCGACGGCAAAGTGCATTACATGGAATTCGTGCGCGGCGTGCCGCAAAACCGCGAAACCGAAATGCAGGAAGGCGTGCTCGTCTCCCCGATCAAGGTCATCGGCGACACCGACAAGCGCGGCACCGAAGTCCATTTCTGGGCCGACGAAGAAATCTTCACCCACGTCGAATTCCACTACGAAATCCTGGCCAAGCGCATCCGCGAACTGTCCTTCCTCAACAACGGCGTGCACATCAAGCTGACCGACCAGCGCACCGGCAAGGAAGAAAATTTCGCGTTCGAAGGCGGCACCCGCGGTTTCGTCGAATACATCAACAAAGCCAAGAGCGTCCTGCACCCGACGATTTTCCAGGCCACCGGCGAAAAAGACGGCGTCAGCGTCGACGTCTCCATGCAATGGAACGACGCCTACAACGAACAAGTGCTCTGCTTCACCAACAACATCCCGCAACGCGACGGCGGCACCCACCTCACCGGCCTGCGCGCGGCGATGACGCGCATCCTCAACAAGTACATCGAAGAACATGACTTCGCCAAGAAAGCCAAGGTAGAAACCAGCGGCGACGACATGCGCGAAGGCCTGACCTGCGTGCTGTCCGTGAAAGTGCCAGAGCCGAAATTCAGCTCGCAAACCAAAGACAAGCTGGTCTCCAGCGAAGTGCGCCTGCCGGTAGAAGAAATCGTCGCCAAGACACTGAACGACTACCTGCAAGAACGCCCGAACGACGCCAAGATCATCTGCGGCAAGATCGTCGAAGCCGCTCGCGCCCGCGACGCCGCCCGCAAGGCGCGCGAACTGACGCGCCGCAAAGGCGTGATGGACGGCCTCGGCCTCTCATCGAAACTGGCCGACTGCCAGGAAAAAGACCCGGCGCTGTGCGAACTCTACATCGTCGAGGGTGACTCCGCGGGCGGTTCCGCCAAGCAGGGCCGCGACCGTAAATTCCAGGCCATCCTGCCGTTGCGCGGTAAAGTACTCAACGTCGAAAAAGCCCGTTTTGAAAAGATGCTGTCGTCGGAGCAGATCACCACCCTGATCGCGACCCTCGGCACCAGCATCGGCGCCGACGAGTTCAACGCCGACAAGCTGCGCTACCACCGCATCATCATCATGACCGATGCGGACGTCGACGGCGCCCACATCCGCACCCTGCTGCTGACCCTGTTCTACCGCCAGATGCCGCAACTGGTAGAGCGCGGCCACATCTACATCGCCCAGCCGCCGCTGTACAAGGTCAAGCACGGCAAGGACGAGCGCTACCTCAAGGACGACGCCGAAGAAGTCTCCTACATGATGCAGGTCGCCCTCAACGACGCCGCCCTGGTGCCAAGCGAAGGCGCGCAGCCGATCAGCGGCCCGGCCCTGGCCGAGCTGGTGCGCCAGTACAACATGGCCAACGCCATCATCACGCGCCTGACGCGCGCGGTAGACGGCGCCGCCCTCACCTCCATCATGACCGGCGTCACCCTCAAGCTGGACACCCTGGCCGACGCCCAAGCCTCGGCCCAGGCCCTGCAAGAGTCGATCAACGAGCCATCGGTGCAAGTCATCGTCAAATCCGACGAACTCTCCGACAAGCACGCCCTGCGCATCCAGCGCCGCTACCACGGCAACATCAAGGTCAGCGCCATCGACAGCGACTTCGTCGCCAGCCCGGACTACACGGTGCTGGTCAACGCCGCAGAAACCTTCAAGGGCCTGATCGGCCCAGGTGCAGTCATCCGCCGCGGCGCCGGTGAAAAAGTCAAAGAATCAGCCATCATCGATTTCCACCAAGCCATGGCCTGGCTGCGCGACGAAGCCGAACGCGGCGTCAGCAAGCAGCGCTATAAAGGTCTGGGCGAGATGAATCCTTCGCAGCTGTGGGAAACCACGATGGATCCGACAGTGCGCCGGTTGTTGAAGGTGCAGATTGAGGATGCTATTGCTGCGGATCAGATCTTTATGACGCTGATGGGGGATGATGTTGAGCCTCGGCGGGCGTTTATTGAGTTGAATGCGCTGCAGGCGGGGAATATTGATGTTTGATTTTTTCTGTGGCAGGAACGATATCATGAGATTTTGGGAAGCATCCGTTGAGACATGAATGCACCTTGATAGCTCGGCTTCCCACCGTTAGACCGGCCCGCGCAGATACGGATTGACGGTAACGTCCCAAATAGTGCGTCTCGTGCCGGAGGTTTGAATGGGTCTCCACACTCCTGCCAAGCCACATCAGTGGCCCGGTACTTCGGCTCAAGTAAGCGCTCGAATGGCGAGGGTGCGGGTAAAGGGTACCGAGCCAGAACAACGTCTTAGTCGGTTCCTTATCGGCCAAGGTTTCGAATTTTTCGCAAACGTTTCATCTCTTCCCGGAAGTCCAGACGTCGTATTTGCGAATAAAAAAGTTGTTGTCTTTGTACACGGATGCTTCTGGCATGGCCATGCAGGATGCCGGCGCGCGACAATTCCGCAGAATAACCGTGAGAGATGGGTTGCAAAGATTCAAGCCAACGTCAGGCGAGACCGCAGGGTAAGCAGAGCACTTCGCAATGAGGGATGGAGCGTGCTGACAATTTGGGAATGTCAACGGTCTGAGAAGGACTTGCACAATTTCCTTCGAAGACTACTCAGGAAAATGTAATTGCTAAGCAACGGTTCGGGCGTGTGCTTGGACCCGTGCGTTAAAAATATGTGCAAGTTCTCTTTAGGAGGAACGGATGTTTATCGCTCAACCGACGCATGGTTTTGGTCACCTCATTTGTGAAGAGATGCTCTCCGAGCAATCTGGCTACCTCCGATGGCACACCGTAGAGTTTGCTGTTGCATGGGCCAATTACTCCGGTATGAATAAGGTATTTGACTCGGTGCAGAAGTTCCTCTCTGAAGGTGGCCGTGTACGCGTGACGGTTGGCCTTGACTTTGGGAGTACAACCTACGAGGGTTTAGGGCGTCTCCTGGAGCTGGAGCATGATGCCGACATCATTACACATGTGTTCTTTGACGAAAATCCAGCGTGCACCTTCCATCCAAAAGTATTCCTTTTCAGCAACGATGAGGAAGCGTGCTTACTGGTCGGCTCGAACAACATGACGGGTGCGGGGTTAAAAACAAACATCGAGGCTGCACTGCGCTTCTCGGGCGCTTTACGCGATGAGACAATTTCAGGTGCTCATCATGCATTAGCTGCTTGGCGCGATGAAGGTGGGGATTCAAGGATTCGACGGTTGACACGAGAGCTTCGTGAGCAGCTTCGGGACCGTCGGTATGTCCTAACCGAAGAGGAAATCCGTACTCGTCGCAGGTCCGAGGACGGGCTTAGGGCAGCGACGGAGTTACCGCTCTTCGGGAGGAGCTCGATACGTCCGCTGAGACCCGGGCACCGGACAAATGGGCACGCAGAGGGTGTTGGACGTACAACTGGTTCCGGTCTCGGGGAAGTGCTGCTTATGCGTGTGAGGCCGCGTCGCGATGGAAAGCAGGTCCAAATCTCCATGAGGGTTCTTGCGGCCTCGTTTATGAACGGCGTCGAGGAAGTCGTTTCGGTCGATGGCACTATGCAAGAAATCGGCTTCAACATGACGAGTGGGGTTCGGAACACAGCGCGATTCGAAGCCCCAGAGATGAGGGACATGCAAAACCCGGTCGCTCGATTCCAATGGGTGAATGCTCGACGCCCTGAGCGCGAACCAACTAGAGTCTTGCAGTACGAGATTTTCGATGCGGAGAATGACGATGAGGGCCTCACCATCCTCAGAAAGCTTGAGGAAGGAATTGCGACTCCCCCCTTGACCAAACTAGAGGAATTGAGTCACGAGGAGACCGTCCTCTCGAAGTCAAAGCGGGCCATTGCCCAGTGGTATCGGTTGGACTCAGCTTGAGGGAAGGCGGAATTGTCTTGTTGATGGCTTGAAAGGTGAATGCCCCGGCTTTCAGCGATTTCACTACCGTCGGATTTACCCGGCATGTCAGAGCAGATGGGCCATCTACTCAGATTATCGCGTGGATAAGTGGTTTTCAGCCCCAACTTCCTTCGGGAGCTTTGCTAGGGTCGCGCGGCCGCCGCGGTACATGTCCTAAAAACTAGTTTGAAAACTCCTTTGGCTTGCAATGCTCAGTCAAAAATTTAGCTGCGGTTGGAATTTTTTCTGCCCGAGGCATCGCTTAGTAGCAGATTCTTGCTCGAAAATCGGTTGCTTCGGAGTTATTAAACTGGCTGTAAGCAACAGCCGTGTTTCTGGCTTCTTTGTGGGATGGCAGGGGCGGGCCGAACGAATGGTCTCGTTGTCGCTAGACCTGCTAGCCTCAGTTCGCTGGCTGAGCTTTAAGAAGACCGTTGCGATTTGAGTGCTGGTCGATACTACTTCGTCAGGCGGTCTCCAACTGAGGCTGAATTCGGCCACGCTTTCTTGGCGCCTTGCTCGTCGCTGATGAGGCGGCAACCATCATTCGGCAAATCTTCTCAATCAGGTATGGAGGCACCGACTCCCCGATAACTTCGGCGATTTGGGCAGTGCTAATGTTCTTGCCGTTGATTTGGAATGCGTACTCGTAGCGATTGATGGTTTGAAGCACCATTGCTTCGTAGACAGAGAGAACGCGATTCTGAACGGGGTGAATCTTGTTGTCGGAAGCCTCGTAGATGAAGTTCTGTGTAAGCGTGCGGGCTGGCTCGTCCCATTTCATTCGTCGATAGGCGGAGTGAAAGCCACGCATCAGCCTCGCTTTGCCTGCTTCTACTACGTGAGGGCGGGGAAGAAGGTGTCCACACTCGTGGCAATGGATCGGAATCTCTTTTGACGAGACCCACTTTCCGTTTACTTGTACGTCTCTGTGGCCAGGGTTGGTTGTACTCCCACAGTCGGCGTTGATGCACTGGTTATTGAACGCAGTGTTGCCCTCTTTGGTGTGTTGAACCCAGTGATATTTCAGGTCCGTCATCACCGGGACATAGTGATACGGGTGGAACCAGCGTGCCTCGTTGTGCCCAGCCTTAGCATCGAGTGGAGGAGCGGACCCGATGGCGTCTCTGAGCGTTACGCGCGACTCTTTCATGTCGGGCGAGAAGAAGCTCCCGCCGTTACTCTCGTAGAACCTCTTGCCGATAACGTCCCGGGTAAAGATTGTTATTAGTCGCTTGCGACGCTGAGGCACTCCAAAGTCGTCGCAGGCGATGACTTGGGCTCCCCCCATGTAGTCGCGACCGAGGCGCCTTCGTACGTAGGAGATGATGTTTTCCGACCGGTCGCCATTGGTGCGAATCTCGGTCGCTTCCATTCCAGGAACGTTCTCGAGCAGAAGCCACCGAGGCCTCAGGGCAACTGCGACATCTATCGCCGGAATTACGAGTCGGTTACGCTGGTCCTCATGATTGCGTCGGCCCGAAGCCACTTCAGACTTGAGCTTACCCATTCCATTGCTTGACATACCTTGACAAGGTGGCGTCGCATACAGGAGGAAGAGCTCCTCTGCACCCAATTGAGTGCGAGTCCGCTCGATGAATTCGTTCTTCTTTTCGGAGATGTCGCCTTCGAGCATCTCGTGGGCGAAGTTGGCCCGGTAAAGCGCCGCGCGCGCAGGAAGTAGTTCGTTTGCGAGAACGATGTCTAATCCGGCAGCTTCAATACCAAGCTCGCCAATGCCGGCAGACGAGAAAAGGCTTGCCGCTTTTAGGTGCGATGTGCAGCGTTTGAGAGGCATATCAGTACTCGCCGATTCCTTGGGCATCCAGCAACCGCTCGATGATGGGAGCAAACGCCTCCCCGAAAAGAGGGGGAACAGCGTTTCCAATCTGGGACGCAATATCGGTCTTGCTTCCAGCGAAAAGAAACGAATCGTCGAAGGATTGGAGCCGAGCGGCTTCTCTAGGGGTGATTGCTCTGTCGTCGGTTGGATGAATGCACTTGCTTGATGCTGGCGAGGTGAACTTGACCGTGATAGTCGTGGATGGTTCATCCGATGCCAGGCGCGAGTAGCACGAACTGTAACCGCTGCTGACAAGCCCCTTCGGCAGTGCGTGAATGCTCGCGCCAGCGTGCTTTATGACCTCGAGCATCTTCGTGTTATGCGATGCGGCCTGGTGAAGCGTAAGGGCGGAGTTATTGCCTCGGCGTCGAGCCGCTTGGTAGCTGGTTAGTGCGACCGTCCGGTACGAGGTACATGACTCGCCGGACTTCAGGATTGGTAGGTCAGAGATGGCGTCCCAAACGGTTACGGGTGGGAGCCCGGAATTTTGGTTGACCACGTACCGGTCTTTCAGTCTCGTGCCGATAACTTTCCCTGCAAACCGATGCGTGGGAACAGGAAACTCCGGCAAGACTCGGGCCCCAAGATTTTTCCGAACACCGAGAAGAAAAAAGCGCTCGCGCTTCTGGGGGATTCCAAAGTTGGCGGCGTTCAAGACTCTCCAGTCGACCTCATAGCCGGCGTGCTGAAATCCAGCGAGCATTTCGGCGACCAGTATCCCTTCGCCCGCCGTCAGCATTCCAACCACGTTCTCCAAGAGGAAGACACGCGGCCTCAGCCTGCGCACGTACTTGACGAATTCCATGTAGAGGGAGTTCCTAGGGTCATCAAGGCCAGCCCCGCGACTTGGGCGTAGAGAGGAGAAGCCTTGGCAAGGTGGGCCACCGACGATGACGTCGATGGCGCCCACTCCTGAAAGCGCGAGCATCTCCTCCGGCAAAAGAGTTTCGATTCGCGCACACCTTATTTTCGCATTGGGATGGTTAAGGGCCGCCGTTCGCGCAGCGGCTTGGTCAGCATCAATTCCGCCAACCGTTCTCAATCGTCGAGAGGCAGTTTCGAGCCCGTACGACAACGCACCTGTGCCGCAGAACAGGTCAAGCATGTTGTGCGTCGAGTTCACTAGTGAACTCGACGCACCTGTGGTCTGTTCGCTAGTGGACGAAGGAGAGGTAGCCAGCACTAAAGCAGTCGTATCTGTGGGGCTTTCGTTGAGTTTCATCATATTTGTATCAGCTGTGCAGTGAGGCGTCGTCGGCGCCCTTAGATTCGTGCTCCGGGACGAGCCCATGCTCTTCGCAATACCCTAGAACCAGGTGCTCGACCATGTTCGCCATGCTTCGGTGTTCTAGGCGAGCCGCCGCCTGCAAGGCCGCCTTGAGCTTGGGGGACACCCGGAGGTTCAACGTCTGACTCTTCTGCTCAACACCACTCATGCTACCTCGACATACTGAGTTTGCGATGCATTCCATTATACCTTGCACAGACAGATGCGTTACATTAACTTTGCAACGATGCATTATCATGCTGGTGAGGTCAAGCGTTAGCGGCACACCGCATTGGCATAACCAGCCGCGCCTGGCCTTGGCGCATAGGAGGCCGTGATCCAGAAGGGGCGGCTGGTGCGGACGATGTGGTGATAGGTATGTTCGGGGTCACTGTTCAACATAGCGTGTCTTCAATTAAGAAACGGCTGCAGAGTGGGCGGGCATTTCACGGCGCTAATGCCTGGCGATAAAGCGCTTGGTTACCCCATCAATATTATCTTTTGGATAATGTTAATATATTAGTACGTGGTTTTTGAAAAAGCAGGTCCGTTTTACTTAAAAGAGTGGCCGGAGTTGATGACCAACTCGCTGCTGGTGACAAAGCGTCCAGCGTCAGACACCAGATACAGGACACCGGCGGCGACATCATTGTTTGAACCCTTGGGTCCGGGCAGACGAATCTGCTGCATGTCGATGAACGTTTGCGTCAGATCACCTTCCTCGCGCATCGCGGCCTCCAGAACCGGTGGCCGAATCAGGCAAGGATGGATGCAATTGACGCGGATGTTGCGTGCGGCGTAGCGTTGTGCATCGATGTAGGCCATACGCAAAGCCGCCTTAGCCGCGAAATCCGCCGAAGCCTCCCGGCTGCCTGTCATGCCGCACGGCGACAGCACGTTGACGATAGCCCCGCCGCCAGCCCTGTCCATGGCGTCGGCCACGTGCTTGCTGCACAAGATGCAGCCGTTGACGTTGAGTTGCATGGCGCGCTGCCACTGCGCGATGGAAAGCCCCTGTGCAGGGGATTGGGCGACATTGACGCCCGCGCAGTTGATCAGGATATCAATGCGGCTGAAATGAGCCTCGATGGAGGTAATCGCCTGCCGAACCGCATTATCGTCGCTGACGTCGGCCTGCCAGAACCTGGCCTTGTCGTGCTGGCATCCTAGGCGATCGGCAGCGGCTATTCCTTCCTGCTCAGATGTGTCGACGATTGCAATGCGTGCATCGACTGCCGATAACGCATCCGCAATCTGGAAAGCAATGTCATTTACTGCGCCGGTAACCACAGCAACCTTACCTTTAAGAGAAAAGTAATCCGTGAGCTGTTTCATGCGGGCCTCCCATGCTAAACAAGTTTAGTTTCTCAAATTAACCCTAATACGTATATTTATTATAAATATATGTGTCCTAAGTTGTTATAAGAAACGTCTGAAGTTGATTAACTAGCCGAATCAACACGGGAGGAATGCATGCAAGATGTTCGGCGGCTAGTTGGCGAAAGAGTACAAATACTGCGCAAGCGAAAGGGTTTGTCACAGGAGGAGCTGGCGGGACGGATTGGGATTGAAACGAATTCGCTCAGCCGGCTGGAGCGCGGCGCCCACTACCCGTCGTTGGAGACATTGGATCGGATCCGGGTTGAGCTGGGAGTAGATCTGGCGAATTTCTTCGACTTTGGTGACGAGCCGTCGGCGGAGAGCTTGAGGGATTTCCTACTGAGAGCGGCAAACAAAGCAGACTATCCGACGCTGATAAAAATGGCGGCGGCAGTTCGTGTCATTTTGGACGAGCAGACTCCTGCATAGTGCAGCTTTGCATGACCATCCATTTCGTTGATGTATATAGAAAAGGCCATTTTCTATATACATCAACACTTACGCACCAACGGGCTCTACGATTCCATCAACCTCCCGCGCATAACGCGTCGGCGTCAATCCCACATGCTGGGTAAACGCAACGCTGAACGCGCTCGCAGAACCATAGCCAACCCGCTCAGCCACTTCAGCAACGCCTCCCTCCTTCCGCCACAGCAGATCCTTCGCCATGCGCCAGGCCAGCAGATAGGCCATCGGCGCGATGCCCACCGCGTGGCTGAAGCGCTCGAAGAACGCCGAGCGCGACAGCGCCGCCTCTTTCGCCAGCTGCGCCACCGTCCAGGGCCGGGTCATGCTTTCGTGCATGCGCCGTATCGCCGCCGCGAGGCGTTCGTCGGCAAGCCCGCGCAACAGGCCGGGCGAGGCTGCCGTCCCGGCCGCGGAGCGCTTCGATGAGCAGCACCTCCAACAGGCGCGCCAGGATGACTTCACGCCCGGGCCGCAGCGCGCAGGATTCGTCTCCTACCAGCTGCACGAGTGTGGTCAGCCTGTTGGTAAGCCTATCTTCGCCGCGCACGGGGGATGCAGGGTCAAGTCTTGCAATGATATATTCTGTATCGGGGTAATTATCGAATGCGTTATTGCAAGACTTGACCCCGAGCGGCTGCTTTGCCTGTGTTGATTATCGATCTTGCTTTAACCGTCAGAGATGAGGCACTAACACCAGCAGGGGTAACAAACTAAAGATTGGGAATCATGCCTGACATAACTCGCAAACGGACGGGAGAGCTTCTTAGAAAGCTTTTCGAAATACTCATGGCAGCACCAGACGGAATGGCTGCTCGAGATGCTCTGACTCAGCTTTCAAATTTGGTGACGTTGACGTCATACGAAGCCGGAACATACGAGTCCGGTGGTCAACGATTCGAAAAAATCGTCAGATTTGCCACGGTGGATTGTGTGAAAGCAGGCTGGATGCTTAAACACAAAGGGACATGGTTTGTGACCCCGGCCGGCACGCAGGCATATAAAGAGTTGGACGATGCTGAGCTATTTTATAAGTCAGCAGTCAAACTTTATCGGCAATGGAAACTAGCACAGCAAAACGGTCTTACGAATACGGCTGACGATGTCGTTGAAAATGTTACCGAAGCCGAAGTCGAAAATGATGCGGAGAAGGAAACAAGCTTCACCTACGAGCAGGCCGAGGAACAGGCGTGGGCTGAAATTGAGTATTACTTGCGGACGATGAATCCTTTCGATTTTCAGGATTTGGTCGCTGACCTGTTAAAAGCAATGGGGCACTACGTCTCATGGATATCTCCTCCTGGTAAAGATGGTGGCGTCGATATTCTTGCCTATACTGACCCTTTGGGTACCCGCCCACCTAGAATCAAAGTTCAAGTTAAGCGTGTTGCACAAAAGGTGACAAGCGATACGCTTCGCTCCTTCGTTTCTCTCATTGGAAATGGGGACGTAGGACTCTTTGTATCTACTGGAGGATTTACGAGGGATGCTGAAGAGCTAGCGCGCATGCAAGAAACTAGACGGATCACACTGATTGACATGAGTAAGTTGATTGATCTTTGGATCGAATTTTACGGAAAACTCGAAGACACTGCGCGTAGACGATTGCCACTTACGCCTATTTATTTTCTTACCCCATAAAAAACCAAACGTGATTCAGATCAGAACTTCCTATGAAACATCGTCCTTCATAGATGCTGTGCTAATTCGCCAGGCCAGCAGTGGTTTTCTATATCAGGAAGAACGCTCGGGGAGTTTTCCGTTTCAATTTGTAGACATCAGGTATTAGAATCTCTGCGGGAATTAAAGGTCTTTGAATAGATGCGAGGCCTCGCGGTACTTATATTCATTTTACCCAACGTGGATCGTATTGTCGGGGGGGCGCTCCCTGAGGTTTACATTGAAGATAGCAGGTGAATTGGAGCTGCTGCATTAAGTAGTCGCTTAATGGCATCTCGTAACAATGCTTCATCGGGCGACTCTATGACGATCAGAGGGATTCCAAGTGCGCTACAAACGTCATGTGCATGCTTCGCTTCTTCAGCCGCAAGTTCAGCAATTTCATCAGGGGCTGTTTTGTACCCGTCTCTATCAAACAGACGATTTGCAATAAGTTCGGGGCTATCACACAGGAGAATGACCCCGGACAGGCGAAGACTAGAAAAGACGTCTGCTGCTAATTTTACGAAATCACCTGCTGTGCTTCGAAGTACGAAATGCCCATCAAGTAATATATGAGATTCAGACTTGCGACGCCGATCAACTGCATGAATCAGAGCAAGTTGATTATCTTCTATATCGGCCACCAGTTTTCGGTCCCCCCAAGTCGCATGACCCTTTTCTTCACGAATAAGTCGACTTGCCGTGTGATGGACCATTTCTAAAGTTGCCGCGACCGGGGCTCCCAAGTATCCTTTGCCAACCCCATGTACCCCAGCGAGAAAGATTACGCTCATTGTGATTCCTCTTCATCTAACAAATCTGCAAGCCTCTGAAGCTCTTCTTCGGTCAGATATTTGAACGATTGAGGTGGCGTAAATGCTTTAAAAAAAATCTTGGGGTCAATCGGCCTATCGAATATTCGTACCCTGCCCAGCATAAGGGCAAATCCAGTTTTTTTTAATTCGAAGTAGGCCCGCAGCTCTGCCCTTGTTAGTCCACCGCCATTGTCTCTAGCTAAATCCCATAATTTTGATGGGCAGGTCTCAATTGTTTCTCGCACATCGACCAAAGCGATGATGGCCTGTATGGGCGAGGAAGAATAAAGCGCAATTGTGCTCACAGGATGTACCGGGACCGCACGACGTAGTTCAACAAGCTTTGTGCCCGCGACAATAAGGTCCGCGAATCTGGGTTTTACCGAAAGTAGAATTGCCTTACTGCTGGGAGAGTCTGAGTAATCTGGAAAAAGAGTCATCGGAAATCTTTGTAATTGACTGAATTGCGCCTGATACTATATTTTCTTGTATCAATTTCGTATACCTAATTGGGGTTGGGAAATGCCCCACAAGGCGGAACAACATGACTTTTGTCGGTGTCGTTGCCATTACCTCAATATCTCTTTGACTGTATACCGTGCGGCGGCTGACGAGCTGCATGATATTCGTCGCACTATCATGGATTTCGTAACACTCCACAATGCCTACCGTGGTCACCGCCTTTGTGTCCTCTGTCCTGTAAAAGAGAACTATATCGCCAGGTTGAACTTGGTTGGTTGGCGCTTTGCACAAGTAGGCTTGCTTGATGGCGTTCCCAGCGGCAGAACTGTTCTCGAACAATTGAGTTTGTTGTGCTAGCTCAGGGAAAAGTATTTGATGATACTGCGGCTTTATCGGAACTAAGAATTTTTGAACTGCAGTGTCTTTGCGATAGTGCGGAAAATAAAGACGGGCATAATCAAGTGCGGGCAGTTTTGCTTCTGGCGGTGAGCTAGGGTGAGCCTTAACAAGCATTATATCGGCGCCATACATTCCACGTTGCTCAAAGCCGAAGTCACTTAATAATTCCAGCAAATAGACCTGTTCAGGGTTTGTGTGAATAAAGATGTTTTCGCAGCGATTCTCCGTGGCAAAGCGAAATGCCGCCTTGAGGAAAAGTTCACCAATTTTTCTTCCGCGAATTTGCTCACCAACTTTAAAGGTGCATAGTTTCAGTGACAATCCGTGAAGGCATTCTCTATCGTTATTGATGATCTCATCTGTCTGCATCGCATAGATGCATAGTGCCTCGATTTCTCCGTGATCGATTCGAGCCACCCACGTTTTTCTGCCAGTTTGGGCCTTCTCGTGAAACCAAGTATTAAAACTCCGTTCCGGGGTGTCGTAACTTGCCCGCAGGCTGTCAAAAAGTGCCGAATTTAGCTGCCCAGTGAGACTGTACATGTGTACGTCCTCAATATTGGGGAAATGTACTGCCGAAGGCTCATGCAAACGACGTAGCCAATCTTCAGCCGTTTGAATGTTATAGATTCGATGACCAAAACCCGCTAGACGAGCTTTGGCATGGATGTCCTTGTCTTCAGTTACGAGAGCATGAACCGCAGAACATTCGAGCGCGTGCAGAATGTCGTTGTCACAAGAGTCATTTGGCGATGTCTGGGGCGTATTGCGTGGGCTTGGCGGCGTACCTTCAAGCTTGGTGTACAGGTCCAGTCTGGCGAGTGTCCTTGCTCGCCGTACAGAATCTTTATCGCGCTCAATGTCGATCTGGGACGCTGGATGGTAGAGCAATTGATGCCCACCAACACCAGCCAAACGAGCAAAATTTGCCAGACTGGGTTCGAGCACAAGCATCGAATCCTGAAGCGGGATTAGGATGTTTGTATCGAGTAAAAATCTTAGACGTTGGGTCAAAATTTAGCTTTAAAATTTTGGTTAATTTTATTAAAAGGTAATACAGATCCCAATTCAGCACCGCTATAGAGATTGCAATGTCTGCATAGCTTTCTGCATCTTTTCAACAAACAAAGTCTGTTCCCCATGAGTTATGATTAATTCATGCGTTGCCCGAGTCATCGCAACGTAGACTAAGCGCGCCTCGTCATGAAGATCATCATCCGCGATAGCTTCGGCGCCGAGGGCGGGAATGCAGACCATCGGAAATTCGAGCCCCTTACTGCTATGCATAGTTACGATCTTGACGCTGTTGTCCGCAGGATTGTAAGAATGCTTTTTATCCATTTGCGATTCAAATGGAATACTTTTTCGCTTCAGGCTATCTGCAAGCGTGCTACCGGTTGCATAGTGCCTGCAGATAATTGCAATGTCATTCCAGGCGGTGCCTGTCTTGTTGGCTTCAAGCAGTCTTTCGGCAAGATAGTCTGCTTCGTCTTTCAATGTCGGAAATTTGACCAACAAAGGTTTAGGCCCTCTGCGGCCAGTACTCATAGGAAGAAGAGTCGGCGCCTGATCGTCTTCAGCATCGTTTTGCGATAAAAGATCATCAGCAAATGCACGTGCGACCGATAAAATTTCTGCGGTATTTCTATAGTTCAGTTTAAGAATGGTAGTGCGCCCCTGCGCTTGTACACCAACACTAGAGAACGAGAATCGAAGCTTCTTCTTGCCTCCATAAATCGACTGCGCGTCGTCGTACAGCACCAACAGCGAGTTGGAATCTGGATGAATCATTTGGACCACTAACTTGAACCACTCAGGCTTGAAATCGTGCCCTTCATCGATCAATACAGCGTCATATTGCGCAGACGGAATGAGCTTGTTGTCGACGGATTGAATGACCTTCTCAACACAAGCCTCGAAGAAATTGTTCTTGTTGAAATCTTGAGGCGGCATCCCGACGTTGTATGCTTTTATTTGGCGTGCGCACCAGGCGTGGAAATTGACGACGTTAACCTTGTCTTGCAACCCTTTGGCTTCAATCATGCTGCCAAGTTTTGTCGCCAGAGTCTTGTTATAGCAAAGCACCAGGATCGGACGTTGGCATAGCTTGGCGAGGTGTTCTGCGCGATAGCCCAATATTAGTGTCTTCCCAGATCCTGCGACGCCATGAATGACGCGATGCCCCTCGCCTAAGCTGCGAGCCAATTGCTCTTGCTGCAGATCCATGACTTGCAACAAGTCTGGAATTTCAGTCATTTTTTGTCCGACATCTTCAAACATATCTTGCTGCGCCGGGATACGGATTTCTGGAAACATGTGCCAGCGAATACGATCAATCTGCGGCAGAGACAGATGCCGAGTAAATTTGATCGGAAACATTTCCCAAAGCCGTTGCTGAAACGACTCGGCATCAACACTTTCAAGCATCTCATCCTGGCAGATGACCAAATGAGGCGGGATCACCTCGCCGATATCGGTGCTGTCGAATTGCTTGCGGCTGATATTGGTCAACACTACGCCGTGCCCATATGGGAAGGACGGTTTTCCCTTCAACGACCCACTTGGCCAAATCAATTGCGGATCGCGCTCAAACAGATTGGTGACTGCGAACATGTAGTGCCGCGCTTGCACTAGCGGATTCAATACATGCTTTAGGCCTTGGGAGGTGATGATGCTGACGTTTTGCTTGTCGATGCTTTGAATGGTGTCGAGCTTCCAGTCTTTGACTTCCAGCACCAGCAATCCGCGGCTGGGATGAACTACAACAAAATCAGGGTGTTTGGTCTTCTCGCCGATGGAAACGTCATACCAGCAAAGGTAATCAGCCTCGAGCTTCTCTTCCAGCCGGAGCGCGAATCGCCTTTCGCCAGAAGTCATTCTGGAGGAGCAGGAGCCTATTGCGGGAATAAGTGTCGCCATATAAACGTTTCCTCTTGGTAACGTCTATATTACTCGCGTTATTGCAGTATTAACACGTTGAATAAATATTATTTAAGCAAAGGAGATTGATGTGTGTCGCTTAGCGGTTCGTTCGTATACTTATTGCCCGTTAAGACTTGATCAAATATTTATCATCAATGCTCCAGCCTCTAGCTTTCGCACAAATCACTTCTGCATGGTGAAATGCTTTTCCGTCTTGGGCTCAGACAGTTCATAGGAACGGAATGATATCAGCCAGAACATGTGCAAACACTGCGGAAAATAGCGAACCGGTTCGGACGTAATTGAGGCTGAGGACGAGGCCAAAAGCGAAGACCGAGATTGCTCCAAGCGGCCCTTGGTAAAGGTGATAAAGCACGCGTACTAGTAGCGATACCCCCATCGCAATTGAAAGACCATAGCCTCTCATTCCTCGAAGGAGGAAGCCAAGTAAAAAAATCTCTTCGTACGCGCCATTTATCAGCGCCAATGGGACTACGGTCGACAAGGAAACAGATGCATGCGCCACCATGCTATCGATAGGCTGAGCCCCTTGGCTGGATGCGAACGGGGCTGTAGATATCCATACGGCGCCCACTGCCACCACATAAGTAGCGATCCCGACAGCAATCCCAGCTATGGATGGCGCAGGATAGAGCGTGGAGATCGCGAACCCTCGAACGTAAAGGACCAGAAGCGCTATGCCTCCGAGGATGATCTCCATGACCATGAGGGATTGTAGATTTGCGTCTGTAAATGCGCCACCGCTGAAGCCTGCGGATACCATCTGAGTTGAAGAGTAAATCGACCAACCGAAACAGATCATCGTAATTGCAATAGCTTCGAGCGGGCTTGTAATCGTGCGTGGCGTGGAACGCATTCATGAATCCTAACTAGTTTTATGCGGAAAAACTGAAAAAATCAGATCTGGTTTTGATATGGTCGCGGATCGCACGATTTCCCCTGACGAAAGGAACTGCATGGGGCAACCTGCCCTTCATCCGTATAGATGAACAAGCCGTTCTCGTCGTAGCCATCGTGATAGCCGTGCTGTTCGCCAGCTTCGCTCGTAAAAAGAAAGATATAAGGCGCGTTCGCCGGTGTCGAGATTCCGCCCAGCCGCTGTCTTCCGAATTTTTCGTGAATATCTTTGCGATGGCTATAAAGTTTTTCGAGTTCGAATGCCACGGTTATTTTTCATTCTTGATAATTCCCAACATACTAACTTAAGGCAATTGAATTTATGCAACATTTTGCCAATAAGCATCAAGAAAGACCAATGGATGACACAATTTCTTGTGTGCCATCTGAGTGGCTGATGCGAGCCTCGCATGACCCCTCATTTCGTTGATGTATATGGCAAAGACCATTTTCTATATACGTCAACATTTACATGTATAAAAAACGATTTTTCTATACATATTCAGGATGTCCAGGATGTGGGATCACCCATATGTGACGATTAGTCCGTTCACTACTAGCCAAAAAAATGGCCCAATGCGTATGTGAAACCTTTATCAATACACTTCGGTGAACGAATACGAAAGCTAAGAAAAGATCGAGGTCTTTCTCAGGATGGATTTGCCGATTTGTGTGGCTTTGATCGCACATACATTAGCGGCATCGAAAGAGGACGTCGTAATCCGTCTCTGTTAGCCATAGAGGCTTTGGCTAAAGCATTGAGTGTCACCGTAGCGGAGCTTTTGGACGGCTGATGGCTATATACAACTTTGGTTATGAAACAAGAGTGAAGGAGACAAGGTCTTGACGGCGGCCGGATCAATGAACGCTTCCATCGTGACCCAAACACGCGATAAGGAATACGAAATGCCATTATTTGCCTTACCAGATCCCCAGGATCTCGCTGATATCATTGCCGATCGCCTGGATCTGTTGTGCAACGATCCTCTCTCGGTGGAGGCCCGGGCGCAGGTGATCGACAACTGCATCGCGCCAGCAATGCTAATGATCCGAGCCGGCGAAATGGTGTGCGCCGCCGGCGAGTTGGAGCAGATGGTCTTCGTCAACCTGATCGGTTCGCTGGTGGCGCAGGCCGAAACCTCGACATGGTTGAACTGACATGAATCCAC
Organism: Collimonas rhizosphaerae; assembly: GCF_038896935.1. Lineage (NCBI taxonomy): Bacteria > Pseudomonadati > Pseudomonadota > Betaproteobacteria > Burkholderiales > Oxalobacteraceae > Collimonas > Collimonas rhizosphaerae. Next base: position 109,265 of record NZ_JBANDC010000008.1, on the reverse strand, counting down.
TCAACGCTTACTTCCCCCTCAAAAACAAAGTGGCGGTGATTACCGGTGCAGCACGCGGCATGGCTTTACACATCGCCGGCGCACTGTCCGCCGCTGACGCTCGGCTGGCGATTCTGGACGTGCGCGCGCAGGAAGGACATGCCGTCGCCAGGATGCTTGGCGGTGCGCGGGACCGTGCCCGATTCTGGCAACTCGATGTCAGCGACAACAATGCAGTGCGGCGGACGATAGCGGCAGTCGAAGCTTATTTCGGTCGCATCGATATCCTGATCAACAGCGCCGGCGTCCATGCCGACAATGCGTCTGCGCAGGGACTATCGATAAAACAATGGGAAAAAGCGATGCAGGCCAACGTCAACGGCAGCATCTTGTGCAGCAAGCATGTGATCGCTGCGATGGAGCGGGCCGGTGGCGGCTCTATCGTCAATGTGTTGTCGCTATGCGGTATGGACGGTGAGCGGCAGGAGGCCGCCGATCATGCGGCGAAGGCGGCGCTGCGGATGGCGAACATGAATGCGATCCGCTACGCCGCGCATAATATCCGCGTCAATTCCATTTATCCCGGTGTAGCGCGGCCGCCGGCACTGGCGGCGGCCAAGCGTAAGCAAGGCGACCTGACGCAGGCGCTGACCGACACCGCCGAATTGCGGATGATGACGAACCGGGGAGCGGCCACGGATGTAGCGGCGGGGATTTTATATCTGGTATCGGATGCGAGCAGCTTTGTCAGCGGCAGTGAGCTGGTGATTGATGCCGGGTACGGTGGGTGGTGATGCATCGGAATCCTGCCTACCCCTGGACTGTGCTGACGCTGTCTGCACAATTGCAGCCAGCAACGGCGTTTGGTTGGGGGCAACTTATGAGCAGTTACGGCGGAGCCTGAAAATTTCGGCCTCGATCGGCGAGACAAACTGCAACAGGCCAGTTCGATTTCCGGGCCTGACCTAAGTGGCTTCGATCCAGCAGCCGTCATTGCTAAAGCGATGGGGCCTCACTACGAGCGATAAACCAAAATCAGAAATATAGTCGGTTCCCCGTTTCTTCTTCATGTACCAGACGAATTCTTGCCTGGTTTGTTTAATGGCGTTTCTGTACACACAATATCTTCATCCATACGCCATTGCGTAAGTAACGTCACGCCGGCGGAATCGCGCGAAAGGAAAAATATGCCGAAATAGTGATATCGGGCGCCAACGTCGACAAGATAAGGCATTCCGTATTGCAGGGGCTTTGGTTCTGCCAGTATCTTTCCAGCTCGCCAGGTCTCGCTGTATTTGACACATTGGTCTGCGCTGGCCGGCAGTGGCCGCGAACCGCGATCTTCAGAAATATGCCAAGCGATTTCACCTTGCTCGGGTTCCACGGTAACGGATCGCTGCCTTGTTCCTGTATCTTCATCAGTCATTGCGGTCGAAAAGAAACAAGGAACGTCGTCCTTCAGAATGACCTGTGTCGTTAATAATTCATAGATTGCTGGCGCATCATAACCGTCAAACATTGCACCAGATTGGCTTGACATAGCAGAACCGACGACAAGCAAAATACAAGCAATCTGACGTTGCAGAAAACTGCGAAAAGGCATTTTTCAATCCTCAATATGAGTTGTTGTCGGCAACAGTGAAGTACCCGATGTGCGTTGATCCCCAGTATGAGTAGCGCTGCCCAAGCCAAACAAACACGATTGACACAAAGAGAGAAACAAGAGCGATGTTTCGCAAGAATCGCACTTCAGAAGGTCTCTTCCTGACGGCTCCCCAAAAAACTACGTTAGCAATCTGGCAGATAACGACGGAGAGGATGAGATAGGCTGCATAGGTCACGCCGACGCCAACATTTCTCATTTCGTACCTATCAAAGAAAATTGCAAATATGCAGTAAAAGACTGCCATCAGGACTTGCAGTGAATTCACGGCGCAGACAAAAAATCGCTTGGATAACCGCATTACCGTAATCCTTCGTCAAACAGTGTTTGTGTAAGTGAGCTCAATGGATGAACGTTGAGTTTTTATTTACCGAACATGCGTTGCCATATCGACGGCTTGTCTGCATCATTTAATGGTTTATCCGTACATTTATAACCACCCTCAGCCCACTTCGTCGGTACCTGCTCACCCTGAGCGGTACGAGAGAGGCAAAACGTAACCCGGTAACGCGCATTCGACCCGATGTCGGCAAAATACGGTACGCCATCCAGCAATGGCATGGGTTCTTTGACTGTCACGCCTGTGTGCCAAGCTGTTCCATATTTAACGCATCGATCGCTGCTGGATGGGATTTGTTCTGTGCCGTGTGCTTCATAGATGTGCCACACAGTCTGCCCACGACTGATGCTGACCATAATGCTCTGTCCGTATTTCGGTGTTTCTACGTTTGCCATTGTCGCAAAAAAACAGGGCACGCCATCTTTCATGATGACTTGAGCGTCGGCGTCGTAAGGTTTTGAAGTCGCGTCGGAATTACCTGAACAGCAAAGACCGATAAATAGCATGCAGGTCGTTAAGCTATGTCGGATATGCAGGCGACGAGACAGGTTCGTGACGTTCAATCCGAGTAGTGGTGGGAAGCAAAGAAGCATCTGATGGGTTCCTCAGAAAATCGGCGAGAATAATTTGCAAGAATGGCAGATCTGCGACACGTTTTTGATGTGCCTCACTTTCGGCTCTGGATAAATATACTGCGTCGAAATAGTGTGAAATCAAATCGCCCTGCTGTTCCATATTGAAATCTGACATTGCCCTGTGGTGGCTTGAGGTCGCGTCGTATCGATATGCCCTTGCCGTATCGTAGCCAGCGTCAGATTGATATCCGCCCTTGAGTTGGATCTTGAAGCCTGCCCACGCTACCCAGTACCCCAGCTGATACTGCCAAACATGAACCATCTCATGCATGAACCAAATTTTGTCAATATCGCTTTCCGCTGAGTAATCGGATTGATAAAAGTCATTTGGGAAATACATCTCACCATTTGGCGTTATTGCATTGGCGCCAGCGCCGGGTATGTATGCCCCGTTGTGTACTTTGACTTTTGAGTAATCAATCGAGTCGCGAAACATCAGTTGGGCCATGGCAATTTCACCTGTCGTCAGCGGTCGCACTTTTTCTTTAACGACATGTTCTGTCACGGAAGAACCGACATTGTCGGCGTTGGTCTGGATTCCTTCTAACTTCACGTCAATACTCTCTTCATGTAGATCGCCGGCATTGTCCGCCTGTTTTGCGCAGCAAAATATTCGCCTTGGCGTCAAATGAGCGCTGGTAATGAAGCGGCGCTCGTCACTTTCGATACGCGCTGTTTTACCTTCCGCATCGGTAATGCCCTTAATCTTTTTACCGTCATCAAGTGTCAATGTATACGCCATGCCGTCAAGTGCAGCACCCGAGCCAAGCAGAAATTTAATCTGCTCATCGTAGCGCGTTGGGTTCACGGCCTGTCCGCCTGATGTAGAGGATCGGTCAGCACTCGCCGCGCCAAGACCCGCGCCGTTCAATCCAGGGCTTGCCTGGAAGCTGGAAACCAAAGCACACCCGCATTCACTGACATGCCCATCCAAAGCCACCGGCACACCCATCACCCGGTACGACGGACATCCTTCAATAATCTGATTGATCCCATGCAGCGGACAATCGACCAAGTCCCCAATGCGCGCCACCGCCCTGCCAAGCACCTTCTTTGCAGGCGAGCCTGTCATCACCTGCCCGCCAAGTACGTTTTGGTCGCCGGCCCGTATGATTCCTTTTCCAAGCACCATCATTTGTCTCTCCTCATTCCTCTTCCCGTGCAGCGAAGTTCCATTGCCTGAATTCCGGGTCATAGATCGCGATCTGATTGATAGGCAAGTCGTCCGTATGTGCCACTGTTTCCGGAAGGCTGGCAATGGTTTGTGCCAATTCTTGGTCTAGGCGGTGCTGGTCCCATTGGCGATTGATGACTTCCAGCGTGTCGGCAACGGCGAACAGGCCCGCGTCTGCGCGCACCTGGAGATAGGTGTCGTAGATTTTTTCGTCGACGATCAGCTCAAACGGCAGGCGGCTGAAATCGGCGGCGACAGTTTGCTGGTGCGCGATCTTTACCGGAGCGCCTTTGCGCATGACCAGGCGATGATCGGCTGCGGCGTAGCCGGTCAGGAAGAGGAAGCGGAGTGCGCCGTCAATGGCGTGGGCGTCGCGAAAATCGAAGTCGTTGGCGTGCACATTGTGACAAATCCTGGCTGGCGGCGCGGAGGCATAGGCGCCTTCTATCATCGCGTCCAGGCGTGAAAAATAACCGCAAAACGCTTTCTCGTTGCCGGAAAGGTAGAGGCACAGCGCTTCGGCATGACTCGGCGCGCCTCGCCTGGAAGCATATGAGGCCGTAAGCCAAAAGGGAGGGCTGGCATGGATGATGTGGTGACAGCTGCGTTGCGGGTCGGTGTTTAGCATGAAGTGTCTTCAATCAAGAAACTGCTTCGGGCGGATGACGAGAATTGCTCGGTGGCTCGCTCAATGGCTGGCGATGAATTATTTATTAAGACGTATGAAGTTGTCTTTTGAATAATATTTCAATATTAACACGTAACATTCAGGATAAAACAGATCTATTGATTAGCTGAGCCAGAATCAATCACCAGTTCGCTGCCGGTGACAAAGCGCCCTGCATCTGGCGCAAAATATAGGACGCCAGCGACCACATCGCTGTTTGTGTCGTTGTGCCGAGACCGTCGAAGCCGCTCTATGCCGATGACGATTATCTCAAGAGGAGCTGGCGGGGCGGATTGGGATTGAAACGAATTTGCTCAGTCGGCTGGAGCGCGGCGCTCACTACCCGTCGCTGATTAAAATGGCAGTAGCAGTTCATAGTATTGTAGACATGCAAGAAAAATAACTTTATTAGGTTCATGTCGGTAAATAAGTCGGCAAATAAGTCGGCAAAATTTATAAAAAATACTGCTTATATATTCATTAAATATGTTATAAATCAACATGTTGAATATGGCATATATATGGAAAAATAGTCGGCAAAAATGTACGATTCTCCACATCAGTTTGAACCTCTCTTGCCCAGCGCCCATAAAGAAGAGCTTTACGAGCAGGCTGGCCGGATAACTCGTGCTGCGTTTCGCCTCGCTTCCGCGGCACATCCCACCACGTTGTTAACCGTGCAAGAGCTTGTACGCTCCATGAATTCGTATTACAGCAATCGCATCGAAGGGCAAGGGACACACCCTTTGAACATCGAGAAAGCGCTACGCGACGATTTCTCACCACGGCCAGAGATTGCTAAATTGCAACGCATTGCTCTCGCGCATATCCAGGCAGAACGTCAACTGGAGTCGCGCGTAGCGCAGGGAGAATCAGCTCTCACCACGGATTTCCTGATTGAGGCACATGCGGCGCTGTATTCTCGTCTTTCAGAATCCGATCGCACTACCGAGGATGGGCATGTCATCGTGCCGGGCGAGCTGCGTCAGGAATTTGTTCAGGTCGGGCAGCATATTCCCCCCAACGCGGCATCCCTGCCTGCATTTTTTGCCCGTATGAATGAAGTGTACGCAAAGCGTGCTGGCTGGGATGCTCAGCTTATTTCGATCGCCTGCCTGCATCATCGTGCTGCCTGGGTGCATCCATTTTTAGATGGGAATGGCCGCGCCATGCGTCTGCAAAGCCATTGCGCCTTGCGGCCGCTTTCAAATGGGCTCTGGTCGTCCAGCAGAGGATTGGCAAGGGCTCAAAAAGATTATTATGCGCATTTGATTAATGCTGATGCGCCGCGACGAGGAGATCTGGATGGCCGGGGCATGCTCACTGATGCCGGCTTGGCGGAGTGGGTACGGTTTTTTCTGGATGTATGCGAAGACCAGGTCGGTTATATGACGCGCATGCTCGACCTGGATCAAATGAAGCGCCGCATAGAAGCTTTGTTGACGTTCCGGGCTGCGCATGACAAACAGATTCGGAGCGAGGCCATACTGCCGCTTTACCATGTTTTTGCTGCAGGGCCCGTGACGAGGGGCGAGTTTACGCAATTGACTGGCTTGGGAGAGAGGACCGCGCGGACATTGCTGTCACGATTGCTGGCGACCAGGCTGCTGGTTAGCGACGCTCCGCTGGGGCCAGTGCGTTTTGGGCTGCCGCTGGATTCGCTGCAATTTCTTTTCCCTGAGCTTTATCCGGAAGCCAGCTTCCAGCAATGAACTACTGAAGCTGGCATCTATTGGAGCGGCAACAAGAAACCGTCGCTTATCGCCGGTCTGCTATCAGTGCGGTTTCGCCAAGACAACGCGCCACCAGACGTCACCTTCAACGTGTCGCCGAAGACAGCTTCCGCCTGTGGCTCTGCAGTAAGCGCCCGCCAGCGTCAAACCCACGGCAGACCCCACAAGCGATCAAGCCCATGACAGCAAGCATCGCGCCAGTGTGAATCCCTACTGCCGCCAGCGCCAGTATCAACGAACCAGAAGCAGTGATCTCGCGGGCCGGCGTGTTTGCCATGCACAGCGGAATGAACACCGGCACCAGCATCAATCCGGCGCCGTGCGCGGTGGACATCATGAAGGACCAGAGCGCCAGCCCGATATGGCCTGCCGGCGCCCGCGTCTTCTTGGTTTTGCGGCCCGCCAGGTGATACCCCACGATCACCACAAGCAGCACGCCCGCCAAGACTTGCAACATCACACGATCCATAGCCAGCCCAAACACCACCGCACCTGCCACCAGCGCGACTGATGCAGCGTGCCCGATCGCAATCGGCGCCAACGCCCGCAACGCCTGTGCCCGATCGCCCGATCGCACGCCCCAGGCAGCGGCAAACGTCCACCCGGTGGCAGGATTGAGCCCATGCAGGGCGCCAACCCCCGCCACCGCCAGCCATGGCCAAAGGTTCGACATGATGCACTCTGATAGCCAGTGCTTCAGGTATGCGCACAGCAAGAAGACCCAGCCGCCGGCCCCGGCTCATAGCGGTCATGATGACGCACCCACTCCATTTTGTGCGGCACATCCCGCTCGCCGCGCCCCTCGGGCGTGAGGTCCATCATGTAATAAGCCCCCATCATCACCTCCACGCCGCGGCCGTAGGTCGAATAGGTGTGGAAGATTTGACCCGCGTCATCCCTGTAGAACACGCTGATGCCGGGCGCCTCCTCCTGCGGGAAGGACTGCATGACATAGTTGTAGCTGACCTCGCCCTTGGCCCGTTCTTCCGGCGTGAAGCTGACGTTGAAGTCGTAATTGAAATCGCTGCCATGCGAGGACACCCACCGGAACCGCCAGCCCATGCGCTGGCGGAAGGGTTCGATTTCGGCCAGCGGCGCGCGCGAAATGGCCACCAGCGTGATGTCGCGCTGCGCCAGGTGGACGTTCATGCCATCCGTGTGGTCGGCCATGAACGAGCAGCTCGGACAACCCTGCTCCCACCCCGGGCCAAGCATGAAGTGCTGCACCAGCAGCTGGCGGCGGCCGTCGAACAGTTCGGACAGCGTGCGCCGGCCCTCGGCGGTGTCGAACGCGTAATCCTTCTCGACGCGCTCCCACGGCAGCGCGCGGCGCTCGCGGGCAACCTGGTCGTGCAGGCGCATCAGTTCCTTTTCGCGCGCCAGCAGCGTCTTGCGCTCGCTCAGCCAGCGCTCGCTGGAGACCACGGGATGGTTCTTTACTTCGGAAATAGCGGTGTTCATGATGTGCTCCTTGACGGATAGCAAAGGGTCAGGCGGTTGCCGGTTGTTCGCGCCGCATCGCCGCTTGCACGGCGGGGCGGGCGGCGATGCGTTCCTGGAATGCCTGCAGGTGGGGGAACGGCGACAGGTCGAGGTTGACGAACGCTGACCAGCGCGTCACCACATACAGATAGGCATCGGCGATGCTGAACTGTTCGCCCTGCAGGAATGGCGTGAAGCCAAGCGTGGCGTCGATCAGCGCATAGTGCTTGCGCAGATGGGCCATGCGTCCGGCGCGCATTTCATCGCTGGTCTCTGGGTAGAACAAGGGCAGGTAGCCCTGGTGCAGTTCTGAATTGATATAGCCCAGCGTCTCCTGCAGGCGGTAGCGCGCCATGCTGCCGTTGGCGGGCGCGAGCTGCGCTTCGGGCTTCAAGTCGGCCAGGTATTGCACCACGGCCGGTCCTTCCGTCAGCACGCGGCCGTCGTCCAGCTGCAGTGCGGGCACATAGCCCTTGGGATTGATGGCGAGATAATCGTCGCCGTGTTCGGTGCGTTTGGTCTTGGGGTCGACCTTCACCAGTTCGATCGGCAGGCCAAGCTCGTTGGCAACGATGTGCGGCGACAACGAACAGGCGGATGGAATGTAGTACAGCTTCATGGTTTTGCTCCTTGGATTGAGGTTGATCAGGACAGTGTTTGAATCAGACCGGCGTGCGGCGTCCCTCGGCTGCGCCGAAGATATGGCCCGCTCGCCGTGCTCTTGGGGTGATTACGACCCGGCGCCTTTCGGACGCCGCACGGCGCGCACCTTGCCGCTGCCGCCGCCGCCGCAGTAAAACAGGCCGGCGCCGTCGGATTCAAGCCCGCTGACGTTGGTGCCGGGCGGCATTTCCAGCCGTTCGAGCACGGCGCCGCTGTCCGGGTCGATGCGGCGGATTTCGCTTTCGTCGCCTTCCCATGTGCCGTGCCACAGTTCGCCGTCGACCCAGGTCACGCCGGTGACGAAGCGGTTGGATTCGATGGTGCGGAGGATGGCACCGGTGGCCGGATCGATCTGGTGAATCTTGCGGTCGCGGTGCTGGCCCACCCACAGGCTGCCCTCGGCCCAGGCCATCCCGGAGTCGTTGCCGTGGCCGGGCGCCGGGATTGAGGCCAGCACATTGCCGTTGGCAGGGTCGATCTTGTCGATGCGCTGTTCGGCGATCTGGTACAGATGAGTGCCGTCGAAGGCGGTGCCGGCGTCGCAGGGGCAATCCAGCGTGCGCGTCTGCTCGCCGCTCTCAGGATCGAAGGCGATCAGCCTGGCGCCGGTGGCGGCCCAGACGTGCTGGCCGTCGTGAGTCACGCCGGCTATGCTGGTGGCGCCGGCGAAGGGGCCGTATTCGCGCACGATCTCGGCCGTGCGCGCCTTGGCCTGGGGTTTGTCTTTGCTGGGTGTACTGGCTTTGCGGGTCATCGCTGTCTCCTTGCAGTTGTCTTGCAGCACGCCTCGAAGCGGCGCCGTAAGACAACTCTATTCCATCTGGAGCGCGGCGGGGAGTAACAAGATTGTCGTGAATCCCGCCAGCGGCGGCGACAGCCAGCGCTGCGTCCGGGCCCGCCCTATGGAGCGGACCCGTCCGGCGGCCTCCAGCTCGGCCAGCGCGCGCTGCACGGTGCGCTGGCTGGCGCCCAGGGCCAGCGCCAGGGCCGAGGTCGACCAGGCTGCGCCATCGGCCAACAACGCTGCCAGCGATGCCTGGTCGCCGGCTATGGGCGGCGCCAGCACGACCACGGTGCGCTCGACCAGCGGCTTGAGCACGAAACCGCGCGCTGTGGCCTCGATCTGCGCCAGTTCCGTGACGAGCGCTCGCAGGCGGCCGATCTCGACCCGCAGGCGCGCCCGGTGCGTTTCGTCGGGGTGGCGAGTGTTGAAGGCTGCCGCAATCAAGGTTTCCCGGTCGACATCGCCAGGCCACGCCTCGGCCAGCGCGCGCACCAGGGCGAACAGCACCGGCCGCCGCGCCAGCGGTTGCCAAGCGTTGCTGGCGCCGACGCCCAGCCCGCGACGGCAGGCATCGATCACCAGCGCATCGGAAGCCAGCAGTGCTGCTACCTCATCAAGACGCAGCGCCTGCTCGCCGCCGGCAAACAGGCGCCGGGCGGCGGGACGCTCGAGCGCGGCCAGCGCCTCCGCCACCTCGGCCAGCAGCGCCGGCACGCGCGCGCGACCAGCTGCTTCGTGCGCACGAGCCAGCGACTCTCGTGCCGGGGCTACGCGCAACGAGCGCAGCGCCAGTTCCGCCGCAGCCAGTTCGGCCACCGCCGCCAAGGACGGCGGCAGGCTATGTCCATTGAGCTGCGTTAGTGCCGCTTCGGCTTCGTCGAGCCGGCCAAGCAGCAACAGCCTGCGCGCCGCGATCAGACGCGCTTGCAACGCATTGGCGTGATCGCCATGCGCCTCCAGCGTGGCCAAGGCCACCGCCAGCGCGCGCGGCGAACTGCCGAGATCGCGCACGGCCAGCGCTACCTCAGCCTCGGCGACCACACAGCGCGCGCGCGACAGTTCCTCATGAGCACCGAAACCACGGGCGGCACGCCGCAGCAGCTCACGGGAGCGCGGATGTTCGCCCAGCTGAGCCATGGCGATGCCGCGCAAGGCCAGCGCCGGCGGATCGTCGCGCAAGGCGACACGCTTGAGGGCGCCGAGCGCATCGCCGGCGGCGAGAGCCCGCGCGGAGGCGGCTATCAGGGAATCCATGGCGACAGGATACACTGCCGCAGGCCGAATTCGCGCTGCTCTATGGCGCCGTCACCTATGGACAAAATTGATGTCATTTACATTTGTTTTCCGAGAAATACCCGCTCAAATCGTAACAGCCCGCCGGTTTGATTTTATCCAGATAGATGCGTCTTTCCTGCTCCGGGATAGTCGACTTTTTTTCCGCCTTTTCATCGGCAAAATTGCCGCTGGCGAAAATTTGTTTTCCCGTTAGATAGTTAACGCTAAGAGTCCTGTCAGTGTCGCGTGCGGCGAAGCTGGCGTCTAGTCCGATAAGCCGAAACCGCCCATCCTGATAGCGAAAAACAAACTTGCTATCGCCGCCTGTGCCGCTGCCGCAGGCAAACTCATGGTGCAATAAAACATGAAGCTGTTTGTGGCGCACCTGAACATCCTGGATGCTCCAAAACGTGCATTGATCGCCTTCCTGGTTCTGGCTGGGTAAGAAACGGTCCGTTTCTACAACCTTCCGGTATCCCGACGCGGTATGAAACAGGACCAGCAAGCGCCTGGCGTTGAGATTCGCTCCCCCGCCGGAATTGCCGACAGGATTTTCTGTGCGTTTCTTCGGGTTATCCTCTTCCAGAACGAGTGCGGCATCGTCCGAGCCGCCCTGATTTAACTCCCCTGTCGCGCCGGCGAGTATTTTCCATCCGGCTGGCACCCATGCTTGCCACTTGGTTTCATCGAATTTTTCCCCACCGAATGCGACGCCGCTAACTGACAGAAGCAGGCTAAGTGCGAGTGTTGTCCTGTGCATGGGTTATTAATGCTTAACAAGTTTAGCTGCTGATCTTTTGAAGCAGCCAGACAGTCTCGGTTGACGCAACTTTCCCCTTCAATCCGCCCGCCACGTCCTTGACCTCAACCGGCATCAATTGGTAAGCGGCGCCATAATGCTGCCTTACTTCATCCTCGGTCACTGAAAACGGCGGGCCATCGATCTTCGATTGGTCGTACACGTAAGAAATCAGCAGCTGCGGCGCCGCGCCGGTTATTTGCATCAGGTGCGAGGCATATCGCTTTCGCATGTCTGCCGGCAGCGCGACCAAGGCGGCGCGATCGTATATTGCATTTATGGGGCCAAGATACTCCGCAGACACGTCAAAAATATCGCCCACCCATATGTCGATATCGTCAGCGCTGTAGCGGGTCAATTTCCCCGCTTCGGATATTGTCGGCGCCAAGCCGAGCTCCTTGAACAATTCGTTAATTGCTTGTCCGCTCAACTCTGCGCCGGCAACGCGATAACCGCTGGCAAGCAGCCATGCAATATCGTGTGTCTTGCCGCACAACGGCAGGAACACACGGCTGCCCTTTGCCAGGTTTAATTTTTCAAAATGCACTGTCAGCAAGGGGTTTGCTTCGCTTTGATGGAAATTGATTTCGCCCCGCTTCCATTTTTCATGCCAAAAACTTGCTTCCATATCGGCTCCTTGATCTTTCATTTATAAATGACATTCCATCAACTGGATGACGTGATTTGAGCAATGTGCCGAGTCGCGTTCCTGGCCAGGATACAAGTTAAAGATAACTTTAAGTCAAGCTTTAATCGTCGTAGACGAAATAGTGGACATGAGTCCTTAAGACGGGCAGTCGGTTCGTATAAAAATGCTTGAATTTCCAGGCAGAGTTGAACGGAGCTCCTTATCGCCGAAGCCGCAGCTTTGATGCAGATACCCGGCAATCAGCTACTCACCTCTTTCTGCACCAGCCACGACAATGGCAATGTGAACAGCAGGATTGCCGCCAAGGTAATCAACGCAGTGGAAACTCCCGCGACGTCGCCCAGCCGCCCAAACAACACGGGCGACAGTGCCCCGCCGCCTATGGTGCAGGTATAGAACAGCGCAAAAGCCTGCTCGCGTTTGCCTGCGCTGGCCAGTTCCGGCACCACGCCGTACAGCACCGAAGACGTCCCGTTCAAAGCGAGCCCCAGCAGCGGCAGCATCGCCATCATTCCGGCAAGCGGCAGCCATACTGCCAGCAAGATCGACAGCGATGTGGCGGACTCGGTTATCCATACCGTTTTCATCATGCCGATGCGCGCCCCCAGATAGCCGCACAGCAGCTTGCCGAACGCGCCGCCGACAAACAACAGCGACAGCGCGAGACCGATGCCTGCCGTGCCGGCTCCTTTGCTTTTTAATAAAAATGGCAGGAAGGTGAGAAAACCCATCCGCACCGCGCTGTCCAGGGTGCCGGTCAGCAGCAGCGCGCGCAATCCTGTGGCCGAACCGGTTCCGGTGATTGCCTTGGCGGCTTTGCCCTTGCTGGATGCTTGCTCTTCGCGTGCCGGAATCAGCCACCACAGCAGGCCGGCTGCGGCCAGTCCGAGCAAGCCCATCAGCGTCACGCTGGCCTGCCAGCTGACGACCACCAGCAACAGGCCCACCATGCCGGGGATCAGCGTCTTGCCGATGTCGCCGGCAAAGTTGTACTGCGCTAGCGCCTCTTTGACGCCGCCGCCGACCTCATACGTATCGGTGATCAATGAAGATGCCAGCGGATGCTGGGTGCTGGCACCCAAACCGCCGAGCAACAGCGCGACGAGCAGTACCGTGAGACCACCGGCCTGGCCGGCAATCAGGTAGGCGACGCCGGCCAGCGCCGTTCCTCCCACCAGCATGCGTTCCCGTCCCCAGCGTTTTGCCATCCGGCTGGCCAGCAGCTGGAAGCCGGCCATCATGCCGGAATAGGATCCGCGCAGCAGTCCTACCAGCGCGTAACTGATGGAAAACTGCGCCTGCCAGATAGGCAGCAGCACATAGATGAGATCGGTCAGGCCATCGTGTACCGCGTGGGCGCTGCAGGCTGCGATCAGGGAACGGCGGCGGACGGCAGTGTCGGCGTTATCCGAATCACCGGAAATTGACAGGGCTTTCAGGTCGGCCATTATTCTGGGTGCGGGAAATTGAGATGCCGCTAGCTTACTACTGTATGCCGGCGGCCATCGCAAAGTGCGGCGATCATTTTACGCATGCCCTTCTTACGCGTTGCAATGATCGCCGCCGGCCGTTTTACGGCTACCCCACTTTGGTGAACTTCCAGCTCTGGTTCCCGCCGCCATTGTCATCCCACAGCGTAATCGCAGACACATTGGTGGTGCCGTAGCTGGTAGGCGACGTGCCAGAATTGTTATCGTCGATGACGCGCCCGCTCTGCACACCCTTGATCCCGTAGCTCACGCCATCCGACCGCGGCACCAGCGCGAACTGCTGGTTGGCGCCGCCGTTGCCTTGCCAGATTTCCAGCGCGGTGCCGTTGTCGGTCTTCTGGCCGGTCACGTCCATCACCAGGCCGCTCTTGATGTTGGTCAGCTGCCAGTTGCCGCTGGAAATGGTCAGCCGCCATTGTTGCTCCTGGCCGCCGGTGGCGGCGGCGATGCCGAGCCGGGTGCCGGCCGCCGTGCCGCCCTGGTAGACGCCCAGCAGCAGGCTGCTGATGGCGCTGGTGATGGTGTAGATACCGTTGTTGACGATGGCCGGCAAGAAGCGCCACTGCTGGCTGAACGGCCATTGCTGGCTGGGGTTGTCGGCCGGGTTGATGACGATGTTGGCGGATGCGCTGGTGGAAGAGATCGACGTCGGCGCCTTGGATGCGCCGTTGATGTCCAGCAGCAGCTGGCTTTGCTTGCCGGCCAGGGTGTAGATGCCGGTGCTGACGCCGGCTGCTTTCCAGCTCTGGTTGGCGCCGCCGTTGGCCGCATACAGGATCACCGAGGAACCCGCCGCCGTGCTGTTGTTGGCGACGTCGAGCGCCGCGCCGGTGCCGGCGTTGACGATCTTCAGGTTGCCGAAGCTGTCGGTGCTCACCGTCCAGCCCTGCGTCGCGGCGGCGCTTAGCGGCTGCACGCCGGGATAGGTGTAGGCCGATCCCGCCACCGCCGGCATCACGTCCAGGTACAGGCCGCTGTTGACGTTCTGCAGGAAATAAGTGTTGGCGGCTGGCGGCGGCACCGCTGTCGTGCTGGCGGGGCCGGTGATATTCTGCGGCATGCCGCTCGCGCCATAGAAGCTCAGGCTGCCCGCGCTGCCCTGGATGAATTCGAACACCACGATCGTATTGCTGCCGCTGGTCAGCCACACGCCGGGGCAGTACAGCCGCTTCTGCGGACCGGCGGCGGTCCAGTAGCGGCCCAGGTTGTAGCCGTTGACGAAGACATAGCCGCTGCCCCAGGCGGACATGTCGATATACATGTCTTGCGGCGTGGCGATGTTGACCGTGGCTTTGGCGAAGAACGGCTGGCTGCCGGCAGGCGCCGCGGCGCTGAAGGTGAGCGCCGCGACCTGCGCCGCCGACAGGGGCGCGAGCGCCATGCTCCAGTTGACCAGCGCGGTACCGTTGGCGTAGACGTTCAGCGACAATCCCTTGCCCTCGGCGTTCATGCCGCCGGCGCCGAAGTTGACCCGTCCGAACGGCATGCAGACGATCTGCAGCGTGGCGTTCGGCGCGGCGTTGCTGATCGTCAGCGATGTAGTCGGAGACAATGCACCGTTGGATGCCGTGCTGAGCACCTGGCTGGAAGCGCGCACGCCGTTGACGAACACCAGCGCATAGTCGGGAGCGCGGTCAAAGGTAAGGGTGAAGTTGCCGCCGGATGCCGGCAGCGTGGTTTGGTAAACCGCCACGCCGGAGGGGTACACGCCGGCGCTGGCCGGCTGGTTCTTGTTCAGCGCCAGCGCCATCGCTTCCATGGTTTGCGGCAGCCGGTTCTGGATAGCCAGGTTGAGGCCGGGCAGCAAGCCGCAGTAAGTCAGTTGGCTGCTCGGCACCGCCGCGATATCGCCATCGTTGATATGCGGGATGCCGGCCGGCGTGGCGGCGAACGGCACGCTATACGACGCGTTGGCGACATAGGCGGCCTGGATCGGCGAGAAATTCGGATTGGCGCCGCCGGATTCCGAGACCGGCGCGCCGTAGTCGTAGGAGGTGATGGTGCCCTGGCTGCTGGAATCGCTGACGCCGTTGGAGCCGGCGGTAAACCCGAAGTTGGTGCCGCCATGCGCCACGTACAGCACAAACGAACACTTCGACGTGGTCAGCGCCGTGACCTGGTTCACAAAATCCCCGACATGCAGGGTCTGGCTGGCGTCTCCCCAGTGGCAGATCCAGCCCGGATAACACTCCGCGCCGAACGCGCCTACGCCGTAATTGCCGGCGGCGGTCGCATAGTTGCCGGCCGATGCGCCGTCCGCGGTCATGCCATAGGCAGTGTTGGCTGGCAGGGTGATATGGTTGTTCTTGAAGCCGTTGGCGTAACCGTCGCACACGCAGAATTTTTCCGCATAACCGAGCGCCGTCCATTGCTGCGCGATCGCGTTCGGATAAGTACCGTCATCGGGCGACCAGGAGGTGTATTCATTCTCCACCGCCACCAGCATGATAGGACCGCCGGCCGCCAGGGTCCGGCCCTTCACCACATTGTTGTAGAGCGCGGTGTTCCAGCTGTTGACGGCCGCCATGTAACTGGCGAAGTTGCCGCGTATCTGGAGGTTGCCGGCGCTGTCCCTGAACTGCGGATCGGCCAGCATGCGCGGCGGCAGGCCGCCGAAATCCCATTCGGCGCAGACATAAGGGCCGGGGCGCAGCAGCACCCACATGCCGTTCTGCGCGCACAGGTCGATGAAGTGGCCCATGTTCTTGTCGGGCGAGCTGAAATCGAACGAACCGTCGGACAGTTCGTGGAAATTCCACATGAGGTAGATCGAGATGGTGTTGCAGCCCAGCGCCTTGATCATCTTGATGCGGTGGTCCCAGTATTGCGAAGGGACACGCGCCGGATGGATCTCGCCGCCGAAGAACTGGAACGCCGAACCGTCCATGAACCAGTTGCCGCTGCTGTTCCAGGAGAGCGCGTGGCTGCCGCCGCTGGCGAACACGGCGTTGGTGGTGTTGCCGGCTGCGGCAAACGATTTTGCGCTCGGGGTAACGGTTGCCGCGCCGTCCTCGCCGCCGACACCGCAAGCCGCCAGCAGCGGCGTCACTACTGCATAGCCCAGGAAGTCTCTTCTTTTCATGACCTGTCTCCTTTTATTAATTTGTCGTGGTTTTTTTGAAGCTACGTCACCTGCTGAGAAAGATTTTGGGGATGGTTTTGTTGCGGCAGCACGTATCGGGAGGGTGGAATGGCGGTGCGCCGGATTAATGATGCGCCGATTGTATGAGGCACCACGGTAGATATCCAATGAAGTTTCGCATGGCATCGATACCGTATTGGGTATTGATTGCGTGGCTTGTGTGGCGTGTGTTCAGGCGGGACTGGCGGGGAATTGAGGATGGCGGATGTGAAAGGATATCTGCCGATGATGTGTGCGGGTTTGTGCACATTCGGTAGCCTGCATTGCAGGTATGTTTAACATTTAACCTGCGGCGAATGTCAAATTACATGACGCTGGAAAAACAAGATGCAGGGGCACATGATCGAATATGTGATGCGCTATTTTCTGGAAATTCCTACGCTTATGCATGTTCCACTATTACACCAGACAGAAACGCATACTTTCTTTTGCTGCCATTCATATACTTCGTCGCCAAAGTCAAAGCTGCCATAGTCCGACGGGGTTCCTGCAATGGCCTTGATTTTTTCAATGGACATTCCCACAAAACGGTCGGGATCTGAGAATTGCGCTAAAAGAGTGGCCTCATCCTTCGCGCGCAGATGCCATGTGTCGTCGGTATCCATCCTGACGCATTTGTCATTGAAGAAGTAGGCAGTGACTGCAGGAATATTGGTTCCCCACATCATGCAGTAGTGCCCATCTATCCTCCAACTCGTATAAGACAGTCCGAGCTGGCTTCTTGCGTAACTGCGCGTCTTCCCCAAAAAATCATCCACATTAATCGCCCGCCGTGTGGGCTCGGGGAATTTTGTGAAGTCATCACCTTTCCGCCAAAGGAGCAGGCCAAGTAATGCCAGGCTGACGTTGCGCAGCAAAGAGATAAACAGGCTCAGCAGCAGGGCCAATGTCGACTCCAAAGAAGGCACGGAACAGTCTCAAAGTTTATCTTTGCCATTAGCGATCTTCCTTGTAGGGGCCGTTTTCTTTTCGTATCAGTTTTCCGTCTTGCAGGACATAGAGTACGGACTGAGGCTGATCGCTACCCTTGTGGTATTCGAGGATTTCGTAACCGGTTTGTCCATTGCTATGAATCATTCTGTAAGAACCTGCGCAATTAAAGAATCCTCGGTTCAACACCTTGATGCGGCTATTCGTTACGGAGATTAAATATGCTCTGTCTTCGCCCATCCCTGCTGTGCAACCTACCGATTCTGGATTGTATTCATGCGGCCGCGACATTGTCAGCACAAGATAATCTGTTTCCGGCGTTGAAATCACGGAGGTGTCGTCTATTGTTATCTCGAAATTCTGCTTGATCAAACGGTTCACTTCAGGCGAGTAAATGAAATTGGAAGATTCCTTGGCTGAAATATCCAGCATATAAATCTTTTTTGGTGCATTTGAACTGCAGCATCCATTGTCTCTATTCTTTCCTTCAGCATCGACAAAGATGTACTTGATTGGATGTGCTGATGTATTAAACGACTCTCTGTAATTTTTCAGCATGTTCCCATCTGCGACGGGCTCAGCATGAACAAAGCCGGTGAGAAGCGTCATTACGAGAAACAGACAGCATTGCTTAATGGTCGAGCACATGATCTGCACGGTAAGCTCCTATATATGATCGCAGACGTTCTGCGATCATTTTGTTGGAATGTCGCACGTGGGCGCCACGTCGTATCCAAGAGGTAAATATAAGTGGGTTTTTAGATCGCCGTGCTTTGTTGCAAGGAGGTGAATGCCTTCCTGGCTCAAGCAGGTTCTGACGAATGTTTGTCCGTATTTAATGTTCAAGCCTGATGAGCTTTGTCTGACAGGACCGGCTGTTCCAAACACGGCGATACCGACGAAAGGTTTTACGTATTGGTGCTCAATTTTGTAGACATGGACGTCACTTCCGTTTAATTCATCTGTAACGTCAGTTTGTGACACTAGCTTTCCAACGGATGAGGTTGTCTTGCAACACTCAATGTCGCCATTTTTTGCCGGGTACTGGATCAGGATTTTCTCGTTATTTTTGATCGTTTCCGTTGTGTACAGATAGGTTTTCCCATCTGAATTTCCTTGCACGAAACCTTCCCCATGGCCCCGAGCGAATGATGAACAAGAAAGGATCGCTAAGGTAAACGGTAGACATTTTTTAATATTCATCGGTGGATCACAATAGGTAACTTGTGTGCATACTCAGCTCGATAATGTGGTGTCCGCGCGGGGTTGTCTCTGGCATGTGTTCGCTGAAAGTGAATTCCGCGGTACGGTCAGGATAAATGTGAATACCCAGATAGTGCACACTTGGTGAGATTTGATTTGGAGAAAGGTTTAAGGAATTTTTAACGGCGAATGTCTCGCCAGAACCCGCGTCGCGCCAAGTCAGAGTCTGCGCTCCTAAGGGGATCGAAACGCCTGAGACGATACCTGTTCCGCCATACGAATTTGCGACACCTAAATCAATCCCGTTTAAATAGATATCGAATATCGGCCGATTCAAATAGTTGTAGAGAACGACATCCAAGACGATTTTTTTCTTTGTAAATAAACTTCCCTTTTGTTTTTCTTCTCCGCAAGCGAAGAGTGGGACAAACAATCCAAGTGCCAGCATGTTGCTCAGCACCTTACGGCGAGTGATGAGCTTCATTGTTAATTCCATCGCTCGGTATGAAGTATGTAAAACTGAAAGGATGCGATTAAGATCGTGCACAGCAAAGGCACGGCATTTAATAAACCTGCGACCCAATATCCAGTCTCACCTTTCTGATCCATCTGTCGCTTGAACTTAACCCAGCTGACAACGGAAAGCATTACACCCGCAGGGGTCATCACAAAAATCGGGATTACCAGGAAAGATAGAGGCACCGACATAGCGCAAAGTGCAACTGCCACTCCGTGCTGAGCTACATAATCTTTCCCAATTTTTTTGGACACAAACCAGGTAAGAATTACAGGTGGGCTACATATCAAAAGCAGCATTAATAACGGTGTCAGCATCTGAT
This sequence comes from Collimonas rhizosphaerae, assembly GCF_038896935.1. NCBI lineage: Bacteria > Pseudomonadati > Pseudomonadota > Betaproteobacteria > Burkholderiales > Oxalobacteraceae > Collimonas > Collimonas rhizosphaerae. Next base: position 89,818 of record NZ_JBANDC010000008.1, on the reverse strand, counting down.
GATTTCTTTTTTCTACAAATATCTGCGCCGCTTAGTTTGATATAACGGTAACGGGTAAATGGCTGGGAGCTATTGTTTACCTAGCTTGCGGCGTCTGATGCGGACTTTGGCGGCACCGGGTGAATTTCTTGGGCAGCGTTGATCAGATCTTCCGATTTGCCACTCCATTGCGGCAATTTGGCCGGAGGCAATGGCAACACGTTGTCTAAATTAGGAAAGCGCAGGTCAGGATTATGCTCAAGGGCTTTCCCAAACACCCGATAGCGCCTGCTTCTTGCTTCGTCAATGCCATAAGGCGCGAGCCCGTTAATTTCTGAGAATTCAGAAAATAACGCGTTTGCAGCTCCGGCGCTGCCGAATTTCACGGCTTCATGGAAATATTGAAGCGCCTTTGGCTTGTTATTCTGAATGAGGTTGTAATCTCTTCCAAGGGCTTCGGCTGCGTCACCATTGCCCTGCGCGAATGCACATTCGAGCATTTTGAGGCCAATGACCTCGTTGCTCCAGCGTTCGCGTTCCGGTTCATCTTTTTCCAGTACCGCATTCAAGCTGCGCCCGACAGTAAATTGTGCAAAGCTGCTTCCCATGTCGGCGGCCTTTTGCCAGAACGCCCATGCTGCTGTCGGATCTTTTTTGACTACGAAGCCATCGGCATAATAGTTACCCATCACTGCGTAAGCCAGTGGTACGCCCATCCTCATGGCATTTTCGGTCAGCGCCATCGCTGCCTCTGGATTCCGCGGCACGAGCACCTTGTTGGAATCTTTTAGACCCCATACTCCTGTCTGGTATAGCGTCGCCAAATTATTCATCGCTTTCCAATGTTTGCGGTCCGCAGCCTTTTTATATAGTTCAATGATGAGCGGCCAGTTTCGGTCGTCCTTCCATAGATCGGGCGTATCCAGCGCCAGAGCCTCTTGATACCAGATCTCAGCCTGCGGGTCCAACGGCGGCGCCACGTTCAATTCGCGCTTGCATGCAAACTCGGTACGATGCGGATGAAATAATTCAGGAATTTGATTACGAGGCAAATTGTTATCCATGGAGCAGGCCGTTTGAGAAAGTGGGAGACAAAGAAGGAGTAGTGAGAGATAGCGGCGCCAAGTACCGTATTTCTCGTTTGACGATGTGGAAAATGGAATCATGCGACAGCGTCCCCCATGTCGCCAGTTCCAGCAGGAACTTGCGCTAAACGAACTCCCATTCCAGTACCGCCACGTGAATCGGAGAATTTGATAATGTGGTCGCTGAGACGGGCTGTTTCACCATTGTTTTTTGCTGCTTTATCGATGATTGTCGCATTATTGTTCATTTTATTAATCCATTTGGTATGCGTGTCTTCAATCGACGTGCCCATTCCATCGCCGCCGTTCAATCCACCTCCTGCCAAATTCTCCCACACTGTCCGTCGCATTGTTTTTGGCAAAGCTTTATCCATGCAAGCGATGTTGATCTCACTGTCGCCAGCCATGCTGCGTAAATTCAGGTTGGCGCTGCCCAGTGTGAAGAAGGCATCGTCAATAATCATCAATTTACTGTGTATATAGATTTCTCGGCATTTACCATTGCCGCCCTGTGTATATAGTTTGCCAATCAAGACTTTGATGCCAAGTGCTTCTAGATCGGCTGCGCTGACTGGCGGTCGTTTTGCGGAATCCATAACATCGCCGGCTCCGATCCGATTCCCGATTTGAGTACCAAGATCGGACTGTGCGCGGCTTTTCATCACTTTGGCGAACAGCGAGTCATTTTCCTTCGGTTGCATATCTCTGAAACGGCCGACGCTATCATCGTATTTCTTGATGCTGGCGCCTTCACCGAGTTCGGCTACGGTATCGTAAGTACGCGGCACCATCCCGCCTTTTTCCGGTTCAGGTATGAGGATAAATACGTACAATTCAGGAATCGATGGTTTCCTGGAGGCTTTTTGCATAGCCTCCGCATACTTGGAGCGAATGGCCTTGAGATGCTCAGCCCAGGGAGTGTGCTGGAAATACTGGTTCTCAATGTAGATGTAGTTACGCGCCTGGCTGGTCGCTAGCCAGTAGATATCCTGAATGGTTTTATCTTTTTCTTCAGGCTGCGTACGGACGATCTGGGAGATATGCTTGTCCGCGCCGGCCGGCGGGACGAATTGGTTCCCTTTGAACCGCGCCCGTAGCGCAGACAGCGATCCCGCAGAAGGAGTAGTGTCCCATTCCTTATTGGCGCGGTCCCATGCCGTCGAAAAATTACGATTCAAACAAAATAGAGCTGGCCCTTGCACCCTGATTGCGTAGTCACGATAAGGTTTCAGGTGCAAGCTAAGATTAGACGTATCGGTTGTCCCTTCCCACTGGTAGCCGCGCAACGGATCATCGTAAATATGTTCAGGTGTATCCCAGTAATCGGTGGTTGAATTGAGTCCCATCACATACCCCACCGAGGTAGGCCCAGGGCATTCATAATCGATCAGGATAGGTTTTTGATGGTGCGTCGGCACTCTCTTTAATCCCGCAATTTCAATGGACGTATAGCCATTGGTTTCGCCCTGCATGCTCTGCGCAACGGAATCGGCGCTCTGACAGCGGTGACGCACATGCAGATTCGGCATCTTCCCTGACATGGCTTTTTTCCACCAGTCGACACAGTGTTTCGCGCGCTCAGGTGTTTGATGGAAAGCCCGGTAATAGTTTGCGAGATCGGGATCATCCTTGTCGTTGAACGCTCTGACAACGCGTTCGAGATCGTCCTTATTGGTATAGCCGGGCAGGTTGTTCGCCATCAACCCGAGTTCCTTGCCGACACCGGCGGGATACCACACCATCAATCGAACGATGACACCCCTGGCAGCGACCTGGGATAACAAATCACCATACGTCAGGCCGCGTGGCCAGGTTCCGCCTTGGCGTTTGCCGATCTCCATGCCAGGGTCGAATCCCCAGCAAATCAGATCGACGGTTTCTTTTGCTGCTTGAATATCTTCAACGATCTTCGGAAACGCATTCGAAGCGCAAACAAAAAAATCCAGATGATTTGCAGAGATCGGATGACCCCAAGCGTTGTTGAGATTTTCGAGCAACCACTGCTTGCTGATATTGGCCTCGCGGGACAGTTCATCAACGTGAAATTCCCCGGTTCGAAACAGCTTGTTGATATCTGGCGGCATGGTATTCGTGTCCTTCAAATCGTTGAGAACAAATCAGTCTCAAGTGGTTTTCGATTTATTAATGCGATGTCGGATCATTTCGCACGGCATCAGTTTATTTTTTTTCCAGGGGCAAAATTTCCGGCACCGGCATGCCTGTTTTCCAATCCAGGAAAATGGCGACGTAATGAGTTTTTTGTATGGTGTCGGCATTCAGTGCACGCGGCGGCAGCGTTCCCACATCAAATACGTGACTTTTTCCTCTGTTCTGTGCATCTTCTAGAAACGCGCCCCAGTAGTCAGTAATACCTTTTGTCACTTCTTTGAGAGTTTCTGCATCACTCTTGCTGAAATCGACCTGATACACAATCAGGTCGTTTCCGATTTTATAGAGGCATGGCGTATCGATTCCATCGGCAAAAGTATCTGAGCCGCCAGGCTGTGTGGTTTTTAACTCTATCAGGACACGCGTCCCGCTCACTAGTCCCGTATGCCAGGCTTTGCCATTATCTATCGCCACTGTAAAAATGGGTTCGCCTGGCACATACGTTGGGATATCCAACACATATCGGCTGATTTCAGCCAATCCGCGCGGCTCGGTGATGGGGGCGACCTGATATGTTCCTGTCATGTCTTTGCATTCTTTCGGTATATCGGAAAGCGCCGCTTGCGAAAATGCCATGATGCTCAATGCAAGGAAACCCTTGGAAATCTGACGGTGATAATTCATTGTTGCCCCAAGCTTTGTACGGGATAAAATAATTTCCTGGAGACCTAATCAGGGCCAGGGATTGTTCCTCTACACTTGCGATGTCAGTCCATCCGATGCATCGCCCAAATCGCGGAATCCAAGATTTGAGATGCGCTGCTGTTCTTCCTTGTTTTCCGGATTCACAGGCAAAGTAAGGCTGCTGCCTTCACTCAGTTTCACTTCATATTTGCTGGTCGGAATGTGATCCTTCACGACGATGCGTCCCCATTCGTCGGTGACGCCATGTTCTACCAGGGCGCCATCGCGATACAGTTCATATGGTTCAGGGATGCTATGCGTCTGTCCCGCCAAGGTATGCAGGTTGAAAACCATTTGTTCTGGCGTTTTCACTGGAACGGGCAATTTTGGCGTCGACAGATTGGCTGGGCCGGGCAGACTATGTGTAGCGGCATGGGCCACATAGGTGCCATTCGTCCCATGCTCGATGCCGGCGGCGTTGTACTTGGCATAGCTGCCGCCGCCGTTAATCATCACCTCTTCCTTGGCGACGATGGTAATGCGATTGGCTGTGTGCGTGATATTGAGTTTGGCAAGAATATTGATGCCGTTGGTCAGCGCCTGCACGTCAATGTCGCCTCCGGCCGCAATCAATTTCATGCCGGCTTTGTACACGAACAACCTGAAGGTCTGGCGGATGCTGGCAAACAGGCTGTCGCCGCTGGCGATGGATAAACTCTTGCCGGTAGTGATCGCGGTGTTCTGGCCGCTCGCGATATGGGTGCTGCCGCTTGTTGTGGTTTCGATACCGGCAGGACTGGCCAGCACCAGGTGCGGTGCCGACAGCTCAGGAAAACCGCCATCGCCACCAGCACCGCTACCCTTGATCGCATCATTCTGCGCCTTCAGGATTTTCGCAATATCGACCTGCTGCCCTTGCTTTTCCTGCGCCCCCGCCTGCTGCGCCATGTCGGCCAGCGTTTCATGCTGGTCGCGCGCAGAGGTGAGGCGCTGCACGGTCTCGCCCATGTCCTTGATATGCGAAGCGGCGCTGCCACGGGCTTCGGTGGTGATCAGCATCCCCTTGGCCGAACGCACCACGCCGTGCCCGTCGGTCCGCAATTCCCACCCTTCGCCGCGCGCATCCTTGCGGCCCGCATTGTCCTCGATGCGGGTGATATGCCCCAGGCTCAGCTGGCTATGCTGATGATCGCTCTTGAGCTGCGCCTGGATTTTTCCGTTGGAGTCGTCCAGGATCAGGTGATTGCTGCGGCCGCCTGGCTGGTTGCCGCCGTCGGGTGTCAGTTCGCGGCTCCTGAAGCCCATCAGCGGCTGCTGGGTCGCCAGCTTCCACGGCGGCATGTTGCGCTGGTTGTACACGCTGCCGGTGACGATAGGCCGGTCCGGATTGCCGTCCAGCCACTGGACGACGCATTCCGATCCCACCCGCGGAATCGATTTGGCGCCGAGCTCGCCGCCGGCCCATGAACTGGCGACGCGCACCCATGCCGAGCTCTTTTCATCGTTATTGTCGATGCGGTCCCAATGGAACTGTACGCGGATGCGGCCGTATTCATCGGTATGGATGCTGCCCTGTCCTGACGGGCCGACCACCGTGACGGTTTGCGGCGACAGGATCCTGGTGGCGGTGCTGTTGAAACCGCGGCCCGGCCGCCATGGGATGCTCTTGCGGATGCAGGTCAGGCGGTTGCTGTAGTCGGCTTTCTGGTCGGCCTGCTGCAGGTAATTGTTGCTGGCGATGTGATGGACGGACAGGATCAGGAATTCGCTCTTGCCTGCTTCTTCATTGCTGCCGAAAGGATTGAAGGCAAAGTGGCCGGTCAGCCGGTACCAGCGTCCAGGCAGGACCGAGCGGTTATTGCCCGCTGCTTCAAAGTGCTTGCCTGACGCCTCGATTTCTTCCATGCGCAAGCGCGACAGCTTGTCGGCATCCTGCGCGTTCTTGACGCCGTAGGCGCCGACATATTCATAGGATTCGATGTCGAGCACATTGCCTTGCTTGTTCAGCGTCGGCACGCCGGCGTTGATCGGCACCGGGCTCTTGAAATTGAATGCCGACAGCGATACCGAGCCGGGCACGATCTGCCGCACCGGCGAAAACTCGCCGATGCCGTCTTCCTCGATGGCGCCGCCGTGGCGCTGGAAGCGGATCTCCGGGCCGCCGTCGATCGCCGCTGCTTGCGTCGAGTCGTCGGTGACGATCAGCTTGTGGCCTTGCGCGGTGTGTTCGTAGTAATACAGCAGGCCGGCAGCTTCCAGGCGGCGATGCACGTAGTTGCTGTCGGATTCGTTGAACTGGAAGGCGTCGGTCATGGCCGGGTCTTCGCCGCCGACGCGGAAATCCCAGTCGGGCAGCGTGCCGTAGTCGCTGAAGATGCTGTCGAGCTGCTGGTGCAGGGTCTTGCCGTGGAAGATGTAGTTGTCCTTGCGCAGGTGCAAGTACTGCAGCCAGGGGCCGAGCCTGGCCTGGTAGAAGCTGATGCTGCCGTCGGTTTTCATCAAACGGAACTCAAAACAGTAGCCGCTGAAGTGGCGCAGGCTGCCGTCGGCGCGCACCAGTTCCACGGTAAACAGCTTGCCCTGCAAATCCTTGAGCGCCAGGCTGGCGTCGTCAGACAGCAGTTCTACCGTGAACGCAAAATCGCGCGACAGGCTTTCGACGGCATCGAGCTTGTTGACCAGCAGCTGTGCATGCGGACCGTCGTCGTGTGGGAAAGAGAGACGCAATATACGATCATGCTGCCGGCCTTGTATCAAGGCCGACAGGGATTGAAGCAGGCTGCTCATGAGGGATTCCCCGAAATGGAATTGCTACCAGTGGAATATTATTTTGACAACATATCGTGCTGGTATATCAATTGATAAATATCCCACAATCATACCCGTTGCCATGCTTAATTGCTAAGGGGAAATGTCTGGAAGCGGCGGATTTTGCAAGAGTTAACACTCTTGTTGCCTATCCGGCCGCGGGCGGCGTTTGCCTGGAAAGACGGTCATGTTGCTCTGCACCCGGCTCTGAAAATATTATTCATTTTGCCTGGTAACGCTATCAGTTCCAGGGCTGCTAGAGCACCGGTTCAGTTTCCCGGTCAAAACCGGGTTACCTGTCAATACTGTCAGTTGATTTCACGTATTCCTGCTCATATGCTGCATTACAGCAATATTTTGTAGCAGACTACAGCCGCTCAATTTGGCGCCAACAGAACGGCATTCGCATCAATACCATCCCGGCCGGGCGGGACGTCTGGCTCAGCCGATACCGGACCAAACATCGATAGGACCAGGATTGTCCAGCCGTCATGCGGCCTGGCATGACTTGCTGACGCTGACGTATTGCCATTGGGAGCCAAAAAGAATGCAACATGCGACGCCGTGCCAGGCCATGGACAAGATGCCGAAGCCGTTTGTGCGCCGCTCGGCCGCGGGGCCTGATCCTGTCCCTGCCCGCAGCCCATGACCGGGCCGCATGTGCCGCCCTCTTTCCCATCACATTCAGACAAAGGATTCCGGCAGCTCCGTTTCCCGATTTCCACGCCGGGGAGCGATCGCAACAGTTTTCGAAAAGATGCAAAGAAAGGAGAAAAAATGAACCCCAGCCATCGCCAGGTAAGTGCGTTGACCTGTTCCACTACCTGGGTCAAGGGCGTGGCAGAGATGTTCAAGAATGTCGGCCTGGATGTCCCGGCGCTGTTCGCCGAAGCAGGCATGGATATCGCGATACTGAATGATCCTCACGCCAGTTATGCAACGGAAAAACTGTGCGCCCTGTGGAAAGTCGCCGCCCTGCGTTCGAATAACCCGGCGATCGGGTTGTCGGTTCCCGAGGTGACCACGCCCGCCATCTTCGACGTGGTCGGCTACGCCATGATGTCCAGCGAAAACCTGTACGCCAGCCTGGAGCGGCTTATCTGCTACCTGCGCCTGGTGACCGACGCCGCCACCATCGAACTCACTGAAACAGACGGCGGCTACTGGTTTACGCTGGCCATCAACGGCGACATGCAGAAAAACGTGCCGCGGCAGCGCTTTGATTTCAACCTGATCACGCTGGTCACGTTCTGCCGCTGGGTCACCAAGCAGGACATCCGGCCGCTGGCGGTCGAATTCACCCACCCGGAGCCGGACGACCGGGCGCCGTACGAAGACGCTTTTCGCTGCCCGCTGCGTTTCGGGGCGGCAGCCAACCGGATCTTTCTTTCAAAGACAGACATATCGACGCCCCTGCCGTCATCCAATCCGTCGCTGGCAAGCTTGCATGACAGGTACGCCAGCGAGCGCCTTGGCCGGCTCGACCAGCACCGCATCCGCGCCAAGACGCAGGACCTGATCATGCGCCGGCTGGCGGACGGCGAGCCGCTAAGGGCCGACATCGCCAGCGCGCTATGCATCAGCGAACGCACCTTGCAAAGGCGCCTGCAGGACGAAGGCACCAGTTTCCAGGAGCTGGTGGAGCATACGCGCTACAGCCTGGCGCAACAGTACCTGGGGCAGCATCAGCTGCCGATTTCGGAAACGGTTTTCCTGCTCGGCTTTACTGATCAGAGCGCGTTGTTCCGGGCCTGCAAGCGCTGGTTCAACATGTCGCCCAAGCAGTACCGCGACCATCTGCTGCTGTCGAGGTGATGCGCCGCATCGCTGACCGGGCCGCATGGTCATGTCCTGGCTGTTCTCAGGCCGTCCTGGTGCGGGGCGTCAGGAATGCGCGGGCGGCGTCGATCACTTCCTGCGCTTTCAGTATCCGGCGATGGCCCAGGCCGTCGAAGCGGAGCAGCTGGGCGCCTTGCCAGGCCTCGGCGATTTCCACGCCAAGCGATACCGGCACCACGCGGTCGTCGTTCGAATGCACGATCAGCACCGGCTGCTTGAGGCTGGCGGCGGCTTTCGGCGTATCGACGTCGGCGACATCGACGCCCTGTTCTTTCAGCAAGGCGATCATGGCCGCCACCTGATGCCGATCCAGGCCGGCCTGGACGCCGAAGCCGACCGCGTAATCGAAGTAGCGCGCCGGCGGCGCGATCAGCACCAGGCGCTCGACCTGCAGGCCGTGCCGCACCGCTTCCACGGTGAGGGCGCAGCCGACCGAGTGGGCGATGGCGGCATATACCGGACCGATCAGGTCCTGGAATTTCAGCAGCGCGGCGGCGCAAGCCGGGATCGACGAGGTCGTTCCTTCCGACTCGCCATGCGCCGGCAGGTCGACCAGCACCACGCGGTAGCCCGATTCAAGCAGCGGCCGGATGAACGGCGCCATGTCGCTGGAGCGGCCTTCCCAACCGTGGACCAGCAATACTGTCGGGCCCCGGCCGGCTTGCCAGGACACCAGCTTGCCGCTCGGGCCATTGGTCTCCACCCGGCTGGCGCCTTCAAAACCGGCCGTGGCCGGGGTCCGCTCATCGGTCCGCGGCGTGAGGAACGCCTTGGCGACGGATTCGGGGGTGGGCGCTAACTGTTCGGCGGGGGTGCTCACGATGACGGTCTCCTGTTGGTATCGATATTGTGGTTTGCGGTCTGGTGCTGCTGCGTGCAACCGGTGCGGTTACGCGGATTTCACCAGGGTGGGTGGCAGCACTTGTGTTTCCTTTTGCAGCAGCACGTCCAGGATCTGGCGCGCGGCGATCGATGCCTGGTCCACCGCCAGGTGGATGAACACAGCGTCGTTGTCCCAGTTTGCCTGCGCCTGCTGGCAGATATACACGTCTTCCGCGATGGTGGTGCGCAGTTCCTTGGCGATGGCGTCCGACAGCGGCTGGCTATCGATGCCGAAATCGCGGTAGAGGCCGGCCCAGAGATGGCAGGTGGTCTCGGTTTCCGGGGTAAAGATGCCCAGCGTCGAGATGCGCATGTTCATGCCTTCCGGCTGGCCCGGCGGATGCGCGGTGGTGTCTATCCTGGTGTTCCCGACCGGGAAGAAGATCGCATCCTGGATGCGGTCGATATGCTCGAGGTTCATCATTTTCTTGAGCAGCGGCGAACTCTTCTCCATGCGCAGGATGCGGCGTACGCGCACTTCGCTTGGCGTCACCATGATCTCCGGCGAGGCTTCGGTGACCGCTTGCGACATCACGGTGCTCAAGTGCACGAAGGACACATGCGATGGATCAAGGAAATTGTCGATGCCGAGACGGTAGTCGGTATTAGCGTGGGCGTAGAACATCTCGCCGGCGTGGCGCGGCGAAGTGCAGACGGAATGGTCCGGGATCAGCGCTTCGTCGCACAGGTCGCGGTCGCCCATCCAGATCCATGCGAAACCGTATTTTTCCACCAGGGGGAAAGACTTGACGCTGGCGCGCTGGGGGATGATTTTCTGGCTGGGTATGTGGACGCAGGTGCCGCCCGCATTGAAGCGGATGCCGTGGTAGGCGCACTGGATCTGGTCGCCGACCAGGCAGCCCTTGGACAGCGGCACATGGCGGTGCGAGCAGCGGTCTTCCAGCGCCGCCAGCTTGCCGTCGGAGGTGCGGTACATCACGACGTGCTTGTTCAATACGGTCCGCGGGAACAGTTCGGCCTTGAGGTCGGACGCCAGCGCCGCGACGTACCATGCATTATGAATAAACATAGTGTCTTCCATTTCTAGTGGTATCGATGACAACCTGCAAGCTGACTGGCGGCGTTCGGAAATCTTACCGCCGCCGCAGGATTCCGGCACCCTGTCAAAGTTGATAGGTTCCCATGCGGTTGTGGCAACGCTATTGGTGCAACTGGTGCAGCTTAAAATTCCACCATGGTGAAGTCCTCTTTCTTGACGCCGCACTCAGGGCAGGTCCAGGTGTCCGGGATATCGTCCCAGCGCGTGCCGGGCGCCAGGCCTTCGCTGGGAGCGCCATCCTTTTCCGAATAGATCCAGCCGCACACCAGGCACATCAGTGTCTTGAATTCAGTTTCTGTTTCAGTCATTGCTAGGTTCCAGGCTAGTTGAGGTCAGATGGGATTCGCTGATGAAGCGGGTGATCAGTTCCTTGACCGGGGCGGCCGACAGTATCCGGCTATGCCCCAGGCCAGAGGTCTGTTCCAGGCGCACGTTTTTCAGGCTGCGCATCAGCCTCTGGGCCTCGGTCAGCGGCACCACCGGATCATGCTCGTCGTGCACCACCAGCACCGGCACATCCATGGCCGCACCCAGCACGCTGATATCCCAGTGGCTGACCGGGACGCCGTTCTGCACGTGCAGGCGGTCGTAGATCTTGCCGATCACGGCCGGCGGCAGCTGCTGGCGCTGGTTGCTCGACCAGCGTTCCAGCACGGTGGAAAGCGACACCGGGGCGGCAATCAGCACCATGCGCTTGACGGCTTCCGCATGCCTCGGGCTGGCGTGGGCGATGGCGGCCACCGAGGCAATCGAACCGAGCGAGTGGCCGACCACGATCTGCACGTTGTCGAGCGACTTGATGGCCGCGCCGACCGCTTTGACAAAGCGCGTCATGGTGGTCTTGTTGCCGGCCGATTCGCCATGCGCCGGTGCATCGAACGACGCCACCTGGAACCCGAGCGCCAGCAGCGGCTTGACGAAACCGATCATGCTGCTGCTGTCGGAGCCCCAGCCGTGCACCAGCAGCACGGTAGGGCCCTGGTTTCTCCAGAGATAGCCGTGGCGTACGTCTTCATTGCCGGCGATCTCGAAGGTTTGCGCGCCCAGCGGCATCCTGAACAAGGTGCGGCCGCCTTTCGAGCGCGAACGGCCGAAGGCGTCGGCCGCAATCCGTCCGGCCAGCCCGGGCGCCAGCATGCCGCCCAGCTGGTAGCCCGCCTTTGCCAGGCTGGCGCCGATGCCGAGGGCCGGGGCTGCCGCCGGCTGTTGCGACAGCGGCGGCGATGGTGAAGTGATGTCAGTCATATCGTCAGATCCTGCGGTTGGCCCGGCGAGGGTTGATGAAGGATCAGGTATTCGGAACCGAGGTGGCGCCGCCGTTGACCACGGCACGCTGTTCCGCCGAATCCTTGTAATAACCAGAATCGAGATCGTAGAAATGGCAGTTCTTTATGACCCACAGCAAGTCGCCGAAGCTGAAATTCTTTTCCCTGATCATGCCCGGATAAGCCTGCTTCAACGCCGTCTGCGCTTTCTGCAGGTTATAGAACGGCACCACCGGCGCCACATGGTGGGCGGTATGGATAGAGATATTGTGGGTCAGGAACAGCAGCCATTTCGGATAGCGGTAGTCGGTGGTGACCAGCATGCGGCTAGCGTTCGGCGTCCAGTGTTCCGAGGTCAGGAACGGGATGTCGGCCGAGGTGTGGTGCATCAGCGTAGTCACGCTGAACCAGGTATGGATCGCGATCCACGGCGCAAAGAACAGCAGGAAGAAGCCTGCGATGCCGGTAAAGTAGATGAGCGCCGAAAAATACACAATCGACGCCAGCACGACGAAAGCGATCGAACGTTTGACATCGCTGCGCATGTCCTTCTTCGGGAAAAATCCTGGACGAAAGCCCGACACGATCCAGTAATTGATGGTGCCGGCCCAGAACAGCCAGGTCCGGGTGCCCATGTAGACGAAGCGCTGGCCGAACGACATGCGTTTGTACATGTCGCGCGGGATCGGCCGCCAGTCGGTATCGAGCTCAAGGTTGTTGGTGTGGAAGTGATGCAGGTTGTGCACATGCTTCCATGAATAGAACGGATACAGCAGCGGCAGCAGCGACAGGTGGCCGATGGCGATGTTGAGCTTCTTGTTGCGCGAGAACGAATTGTGCCCGCAGTCGTGCGCGATGCAATGCAGGCCCCATCCGCCCAGCCCGGCGACGATGTACAGGGGGATATAGAAGCCCCAGTGCGGCGCATAGGCGACGCCGACAATGGCGCCGATATACAGCGCATAGCTGATGAAGAAACCGGCCAGGCCGCGCCAGGCTTGCGGTTCGAAATACGATTTAGGGATCGCTTCGGCCAGGCGGGCGCCTTCCAGGGTCTTGCTCTTGTCCAGGAACGCCTCGAATTCGGGTCCCGGCGATGAAGGGTAACTAGTTGCGGACGGCATTGATTTCTCCCAGATTATGCGATGGCGTTGAGCCCGAGTTCGGTGGCCAGGTGAGCGCTCAGCTCGTCGATGCTTGGGTGTTCGAACAGCAGCGCCGGCGACAGGCGCTGCTCGACCAGTTTTTCCAGGTCGCCGGAAACCCGCACCGCGACAATCGAATCGAGGCCGTACAGCTCGAACTTCTTGGCGGTGTCGATTGCGCTCGGGTCGACCTTCACCTGCTTGGCCAGCCGCTTGACCAGCCACTGGCGGATCACTTCTTCGCTTAACGGCTCATTGCTTTGGACTTCCTCTCCGCCTTTGCGGAAGAAGCCGAACAGGCCGCCCGACTTGTTTTCTTGAGACATGGTTTCTCCTGGGATGAATGTGAATCAGATATGTGTTTGAGTTTTGCAGCGTTCAGCGGGCGCGCATCCGCATCTTTTCAATCGCTTTTTCGTCAGGCGAGCGCAGGTTCCAGACCACGCCGATTTTTCCCAGCCCGGCCAGCAGCCAGCCGCTCAGGTCCGGCTCCCACCATTTCACGCCGTGCCGGTACGATCCCGGGAATGCATGGTGGTTGTTCTGCAAGCCTTCGCCGAAGGTGAGGATGGCGACGGTCCAGTTGTTGGCGCTGTTGTCGTCGGTCTTGAACGGTTTGCCGCCGATCATGTGGCACACCGAGCCGACGCACCAGGCAGCCTGGTTGGCCAGGAAAATCCGCGCCAGCCCGCCGAACAGGAAACCGCTGAACGCCGCGTCCCAGGTGCCGCCGACCGCGCCGCCGATGGCCGCCGGCAGCGCCAGGCCGAGCACGATCCAGAGGCCGTAGGTGCGGTGGTAGAAGAACAGCTTGCGGTTGGCGAGGATATCCGGGGCAAAGAAATTCCAGCCCGACACGTCCCTGGCCAGCATCCACGGCATGTGCGCGTACCAGATGCCGCGCAGGCGGCCGAGCAGCCCCGGGCCGTGCAGGTTGGGCGAATGCGGATCGCCGTGCTGGTCGCTGTAGGTGTGGTGGCGGCGGTGGGTGGTGACCCAGAACATGATCGGCCCCTGCGCCGCCATCGAGCCGCTGATCAGCAGCAGCCCTTCGAAAAAGGGCGAGGTGCTGAATGTCTTGTGCGCCAGGTAGCGATGGAAACCCATCGTGATGCCGCCCATGTGGAGGAAATAGAAGACGCCGAACAGCACCACGTCGATGGTCGACATGCGCCCTTCCAGCGCGCGCTGCAGCGCCACCGCGAAGCCGGCCAGCGGCACCAGCATGACCACCAGCGCGGTGACCTGCTTGATGGTGGCGCCGGTGCCGGTCAGCGGTGCGACGCCCGGCCTCAGTGCAGGACCGGCGGCGCTCGCCGGCTTGGGAGGTAAGACATTGGTTTGCGTAGTCATGGCGTTTTCCCGACGTTAATCGTTATTGAAAAGTTTCTGGTCCAGCGGATCGGCGCTCTGGCGTTGCCGGATATCCCATGCCAGGCCGACCAGGCCCAGGAAGCGGATCACCCAGGCCGTGGTGTCGATCTGCCAGAAATGGAAATCGTTGTGCGCCAGCGCCGGATTGGCGTGGTGGTTGTTGTGCCAGCCGCCGCCGGCGGACACCAGCGCCAGCCAGCCGATGTTGCCGCTGGTATCCCTGGTCTGGTTAGGCCGCTTGCCGAAGGTATGGCCGATCGAGTTGACCGCCCAGGTCACCTGGTCGAGCAGGAAGATGCGGGCAAGGCCGCCCCACAGCAGGCCGCCCACCGCGCCTTCGATGCCGCTCAGCGCAGCGCCGGCCGCGGTTGGTATCGCCAGGCCGAGGAACACCCAGATCAGGTAGTGCTGGTTGACGAACAGCACCAGCTTGCTGCCGAACAGGTCCGGCACGTAGCTGCTCCAGTTGCTGCGCTTGACGGTAAACAGCCAGCCCACATGGCCGTGCCACAACGCCTTGATGCGCCCGCGCAGGCCGGGCGACAGCACCCGCGGCGAATGCGGGTCGCCGTCCTGGTCGGTGAAGACGTGGTGCATGCGGTGCGTCGCCGCCCAGAACAGGATCGGGCCTTGCGCCGCCATGCAGCCGAGGATGCCGATGGCGGCGGTCACGACTGGTCCTGCCTTGAAGGCACGATGCGAAAAGAAGCGGTGCAATCCGCCCTCGACGCCGAACGAAGTCAGGAAATACATGACGCCGAGCAGCACCATGTCTTGCTGCTTGAAGCCGAACTGGATCGAATACCAGAGCGCGGCGATAAAACCGACGGCAGGTGTCAGCACCGTCAGGTAAGCCAGCCTGCGCGCCTTGGTGTCGCCGTCCCTGAGCGCTTGCACTTTCTCGCCAGGTGCTGCCGCCACCGCTGGAGTTTTGGTATTGGTCACTGCTCACCCCTGTTGGAAAAGTGTGGTGCTGTCGGTTTCGGTTTCGGTTTCGGTTTCGGTTTCGGTTACCGCTACCGTTGCCGATGGCGCGGGACGGGCCTTGGCGTACGCCAGCGAGCCGGCATTGAAGGCGTCGCGGCAGGCGCTGCGGCGCACCTTGCCGCTGGTGGTCAACGGAATCGTCGATACCGGCGCCAGGTGCACGGTGTGCGGCGCCAGGCCGTGGCTGCGGGTGATGGCGGCGGCAATCGCGTCTTCGACGTTCTCCAGGTCTTCGCCGCTGAGCTTGGCTGAACGCAGGATCTCGGCCACCACTACCAGCTGTTCCGCGTCATCCCGGGTCACCGAGAATGCCGCCACGCCGTTGGTGCGGATCGCCGGGTGGCTGGCCTGGGCGGCGGCTTCGATGTCTTGCGGATAGAGATTGCGGCCGGCGAAAATGATGACGTCCTTGATGCGGCCGGTGATATACAGCTCTTCATCGAGCACGAAGCCGAGATCGCCGGTGCGCAGGTAGGGGCCGTCCTGCGGGTCGCCGCCAATAAATGCATTGAATACTTCGGCGCTGGCTTCGGCCTGGTTCAGATAGCCCTGCGCCACGCTGGCGCCCTTGAACCAGAGTTCGCCGACAGCGCCCGGCGGCAACTGTTGCAGGGTATCGGGATCGACCACAGCCATGACGTGGCCGCTGGCCACCGTGCCGCAGCTGATGACTGCAGCGGCGGGCGCATCTGTGCCGGCTGGGCGGGCCAGGCCGCAGGCCAGCGATTCCTGGTCCAGCAGCAACGTCCGGGGCGTGGCGTCGCGGTCCGATTTGCCTGAAATGAACAGGGTGGCTTCGGCCAGGCCATAACACGGCACAAACGCCGCGCTGGAGAATCCGGCCGCTTTGAATTTTTCCGTGAAGCGGTCAAGCGTGGCTTGCCGTACCGGTTCGGCGCCGCAAAACAGCATCTTCAGCCTGCTCAGGTCGAGCTCGGCGATTTCTTCCTCGGTAATCGTATCGACGCACAGGTCGAGTGCGAAATTGGGCGCCACCGAAGTGGTGGCCTGGTGCGTCGACAAGCCTTTCAGCCAGCGCAGCGGGCGCTGCACGAAATGCGCCGGAGTCATCACCACCAGCGTGAATCCGCTGTAGATAGACAGCAGCAGCGCGCCCATCAGGCCCATGTCGTGATAGGGCGGCAGCCAGGTAAAGCCGATATGTTTTTCCGCCGACCCCAGCCGGATGTCGAGCACGCGGCTGTTGCTGATCAGGTTGGCGGCGGACAGGATCACGCCCTTGGGATTGCCGGTGGAGCCGGAAGTGTATTGCAGCAGCGCCGGAAACTGTGCGCCGCTGCGCGCAGCGTCATCCGCCTGCGCAGGTATTTGCTGCGTGTCCTGCGTCTCGAAAAAATCGCTGCCGACAAACAGCCATTCAGGAACATTTCCTTCGGCGGAGAGCGAAGCATTGAGGCGGTCGACCGAGGCCTGCAAGCTGCCTTCGGCGATCACCAGCTGCGCATTGCAGTCGTTGCAGATGCTGGCGAAGCGCGAGACGGCGCGGGTCCCGACCGGCGGAAACGACGGCACCGCGGTGGCGCCGGCCTTGAAAATGGCGAACAGCGCCGTGACGTAGTTCAGGCCCGGCTCCAGCACCAGCAGCACCCGCGCGCCCGGCGCCAGCTGCTGTTTGAGCTGGCGGGCCAGGCGGGCGGCGCGCAAGTCGAGTTGACGATAGGTCAATTCAACGATGTCGTCTTCGCCGTTTTTCAGGAAACGCAGAGCGACCTCGTCCGGCGTTGCCGCGGCGCGCCGGCGCAGAATCGCGTCCATGTCGATATCCTGCGCGGCCAGTTCCTGAACCAACAATGCCGCTTCGCTCATGCTCAAGCTGGATGTCATTCGATACTCCGTTATTTGATTGCCGGGGAAACGCTGCGCTGCGCGGCGAGGGCAGGCCGGCGTTGCGCCGTTGTACACGGCCGCTCGATCTACGAGACGACTATATGGATTACGTTGTGCCGTGTCTGTTGCGGCGGCGGCCAATTTGATTGCTGCGCGAGACAATTTGCTGCAGCGCACTGTCGTACGTATATCGATGTGCACATTATTCATATGGCGCGGAGCGGAGCCATGCGCTCCTTGCCATATCGACGCCGGATTACCGAACGAACTGTCGATACCCGGCAAGCCTGCCCTGCCGCAATAGCTAGACGACTTCGACGCCGGCTTCGCCCATCCTGCTATCTACGGGCGTCGCGTTGCGCAAGTCGAATTCAACGATGCCCCGCTCGCGCACGCCTGCCTCCTGCAGCCGCAGGTCGGCCAGCATGCGGCGCGCAGCCGCGGCGGCCTGGTCGACCGCGAGGTGGACGATGGGTGCGCTCTGTTTCCAGTTCTGCTGCAGGTGTTCGGTGACGTCCTTGTCCTCGAGCACGGTCTTGACCACTTCTTGCAGGATCATCTGCGTCAGCGGCTGGTTGTCGAGCGCAAAATCACGATGCATGCCGACCCAGATATGGCTGCTGTCGACCGTTTCAGGCGTGAAAATCGACGTGGTGAACAGGCGCAGCGCGATGCCGTCCGTTTCGCCGGGCGCGCGCGCGGTGGTTTCGACCCGCGTGTTCCCGACCGGCCAGAAAATCACTTCCTGGGTGCGGTCGATATAGTCGAGCCCCATCATTTTCCTGAGCAGCGGCGAATTCTTTTCCTTGCGCAGCACCCGGCTCACACGCACTTCGCGCTCGCTCACGGTGATAGCGGGCGGCGTTTCGGCCACCGCTATCGAACTGATGGTTTCCGTATGCACGTAATTGATATGGGTCAGGTCGAGCAGGTTGTCGATCGCCAGGCGGTAATCCGTCAGCACGTGGGTGTAGCACATTTCACCGGCGAACTGCGCCGAGCTGCATACCGAGTGATCGGGAATCAGCGCCTCGTCGGAGAGCGCGGGTTCGCCCATCCACAGCCACACGAAGCCGTATTTTTCGGCGGCCGGATACGTCTTGACGCAGGCGCGCTGGGGAATCAGCTGCTGGCTGGGGATGTGGATGCACTTGCCCTTGGCGTCGAACTGCAGGCCGTGATACCAGCAGACCAGCGTGTCGCCCTGGAGCCGGCCTTTCGACAGCGGCACCTGGCGGTGCGGGCAGCGGTCCTCGAGCACCGCCAGCGTACCGTCCGAGGTGCGGTACATGACGATGTTTTCGTTCAGGATTTTGCGAGCGAACAATTCGGTCTTGATTTCAGACGACAGTGCGGCGACGTACCAGGAATTTCGAATCAGCATAGTGCGCTTTCCAAGTTTTTTGTGGCGCGGCAGCTGCGAAACTGAGTGCGCAGGCGTGCCGGTCCCGGGCCGTACGGCAAGTGCAGTACGGCCGGTAGGCAAACGGCGGCGGTTTTGTTTCGCAACAGCCTCGGTGTTGTGAATGCGAGGCTTTGGTTGAGAGAGCTTGCGGTGGTCTTATTTACTCCATTCCCGTACGTAGATGGGAAGTTCGGCGTTCAATTCCAGTTTTACCTTTTTCGTGATGTCGTCGCTCAGGACTTCTTCGCGGCCGAGTTCGATGGCTTCCAGCGTTTGCCGGACTACCTCTTCCGGGCTGGTTTTCGGGCCTTCGACGTGCTTGGCCATGTCGGTGTCGATATAAGCCGCATGCACGGCGACCACCAATGTGCGGTTGCCCCGCAACTCGTTGCGCAGGCCGTTGGTCAGCGCCCATGCGGCGGCCTTCGACGCGCAATAGGATCCGATCGGCGGCAGGTTGAGCCAGCTCAGCACCGACAGCACGTTGACCATGGCGCCGCCGCCGTTCTCGTGCAGGACCGGCGCAAATGCCTGGGCCATGGCCAGGGTGCCGAAGAAATTGGTTTCCAGCTGCCGGCGGCTGGCTGCGGCGCCGTTCTCGCCGAGGAAGGCGCCTGGCGCCAGGATGCCTGCGTTATTGATGAGTATATTGGTGTCCGCGGCGATCGTCGCCGCAGCCAGTACCTCGTCCGGATTGGTGATGTCGAGCTTGATGGTCTGCACGCCCGGTATCGAGATCGTTGCCGGATCGCGCGCGCCGGCATACACCTTCCTGGCGCCGGCGGCCAGCAAGCCGTGCACGAACGCCAGGCCGAGGCCGCGGTTGGCGCCGGTCACAAAAACTACAGAACCTTTGATATTCAATTCATTGCTCCTTTGTGTGGTCGCTGACTGGCGAGGTTGTACGGTCAGTCAAACCTTCGGAGTGACTATAGGTACTTAAGCGGTCCATGTATGTTGCGCGGGCGGCCAATTTTATTGCTGGCCGGGACAATCGCGCGGCGTAGATCTTGTCGGGTATCGATTGTCTCCGTCAGCAATAAAATTGGCCGCCGACGCAACATACACAGCTGCGCTTAGTACCTATAGTTTCCTGCCGGTTTGGCATCAACGGGAGATTCAATGGACCACGACATGAGCACAGGATCGAAGATCGACGAACTGGAGCGCGCAGCGCTCAGCGGCAGGATCGGCCGCCGCGATTTTCTTGCGCGCTTGCTTGCGCTCGGCGTCAGCGCCAGTTCGGCCAGTTTGCTGGCGATGCATGCCGAGGCCGCCAATCGCAACCAGGCCGCCCAGCGCGCGGCGCTGCGCGACGAATATGACTATATTATCGTTGGCGCCGGTTCCTCGGGATGCATACTAGCTAACCGCATTTCGGCCAGCGGCGCTTCGGTGCTGCTGGTCGAGGCAGGCGGCGCCGACATCGACCAGCCGAAGATAGCGCAGGCCCAGCTGTGGCAGCAGAACCTGTTCAGCGATACCGACTGGGGACGCACCAGCATCCCGGAGCCGGGCCTGGGCAATCGCCGGCAGGCGGCGTCGGGAGGAAAAATCTGGGGCGGATCGGGCAGCATCAACGCCATGATCTGGCTGCGCGGCGATGTCCGCGATTACCTGCACTGGGCGGAACAAGTCGGTCCGGAATGGAACCTGCCGGCGCTGCATCGCGCCTACCTGCGGCTGGCGACGCCGCTGCCGAACGCACGCCCCTTGCGCTCGCCGGCCGGCACCGGCCCGATCACCTTCGGCCGCTATGCGCCGCAGCATCCGCTGACGCCGGCTTACCTTGCCGCCGGACGTGAATTCGGCCTGGGCGAAATCGAACTGAATGCGGGCGGTTTGCTGGACGGCATCGGTGTCGCGGAAGTAAATGCGACCGCGGACGGCCGCCGCTCGGGGCCGGCGCAAGCCTACCTGGTGCCGGTGCTGACGCGTTCGAACCTGACGGTGCTGTCAGATACGCTGGTGACCAGGCTGGAGCTGCAGGGAGACAGATGCCACGGCATCAACGCCATCGTTGACGGCGTGCCGAAGAAAATTACGGCCACGCGGCAAACCATCCTTTGCGCGGGCGCTTTCGAATCGCCGAAATTGCTGATGCTGTCGGGAGTTGGCTGCGCCGACCAGCTTGCACCGCTTGGCATCCCGCTATTGCATGAGATGCCCCATGTCGGGAAAAACCTGCAAGACCATATCCTGCTGCTGAATATCCTGTTCAAGTCGCAGGCAGCCTTGCCGCCGCCGATATCGAACGGCGCTTCCGCGTTCGCCTACTTCAGCAACCGGTCGCGCCTGTGGGCGCCGGATGTCCAGGTAATGTGCCTGCAGAGCCCTTTCCTGACCAATGCCTTGCCGGTTGGCGCCGGCTTCAGCATTGCGCCCTTCCTTGCGAAACCGCGCAGCCGGGGCACCGCCAAGCTGGTCAGCGCCGATCCGCGCAAGGCGTTGCGCATCGATCCGCGCTACCTGCAGGAACGGGTCGACCAGGACAACATGATCCTCGGCCTGGAGCGCGCCATCGACATCGGCAACAGCCGCGCCCTCAAACCGTTCTCGGCGGGACTGAGCACCCCGTCCGTGCTGAATACGCGCAGCGAGAAACTGGCGTTCATCGCGCAAAACGGCGGCGCCGGTTTCCACTATGTCAGCACCTGTTCGGCCGGCGGCAGTCCTGACAACAGCGTGGTGGACGCGCGTTTCAGGGTATGGGGCGTCGAGCGGCTGATGGTGGTCGACGCTTCGGTGATCCCGGAGGTGACGGCGGTCAACACCCACGTAGCGACCATGATGCTGGCGGAGCTTGCTGCCGAACAGCTGGGCATGGCGCCGCAGGTTTAGGGATTTGTTTTCAATCCCCTAAATCTATCAACGCTGCCAGCGGCACTCCCTCCGGCGCTTCGTAAAGCGCTATCACCCAGGCTTGCGCCGGATCGGCCGCGGCCTGGTTGAGCGTCTTGACGACAAAGTTGATGGACGCCTTGTCCAGTCCGGCAAACGGATCGTCCAGCAGGTTGAGCCGGGCGCCGGCGGCAAACGCCGCCGCCAGCCAGACTTTCCGTTTGCTGCCGGTGGACAGCATGAACAGCTTCTTGTCCAGGTGCGGTGTCAGCGACAAGCCGTCAGCCAGGCTGGGCAGCTGCGTTTCGTCAAACCCCGGATACGCCGCGTGCAGCGATGCGAAATATTCACGCGCCGTCATCTGGTCGAATTCTTCCGAGCGCGGATCCATCCAGAATACCTGCCGCCGGTAGCGCTCCGGCTGTCCGGCCAGGCATACCCCATCGATAAACAAGCTGCCGGCCTGGGCCGGCAGCGCCCCGGCCAGCAAGCGCAGCAGGCTGCTCTTGCCCCGCCCGTCGCCGCCGCGCACCAGCGTCACGCCGGCAGGAATGGCGGCCGACCAATCGCTGAACAATTCCCGCTCGGGATAGTGGAAAACCAGGCCGGTGGCCTGGAGGATGACTGTGGAGGGCTGTTTCATCGGTGTGCTTTTCAGGTTTCCATGCGGTGATGTTTGTACCGCGATTGTAGAGGAAAGCATTTATGTATAAATAATTTGCCGGTCCATGGCCCTTTTTTTTATCTTGCGTGGCAACCCAAATGAGAATCAGAGAAAGAGTCTCGTCGCCGTGATGCGCGGTTTGGTACGAGATCCATCCGTAAGAACCGGTATCACCTACCATTCCCGCAGGAACAAGCAAGGCCTCATAAAGGAATCTCGGCAATGAATATGCATACCAGGTACACATGTAGCGGTTTGTTCGTCTTGTCGCTGGCTCTCGCAGCAGCAGCATCAGCAGCGGCGGCAGACCAGCCTGCCGCCCCGGCCAACGCTCCCAAGGCAGGTCCGGCAACCCAGAACCAGGCCAAGCGCCCTGGCGACGGCGTCGAGATGGTGGAAACCGCGCCTTCGCCGCTGGTCGCGGTGAAAGGAGCGGACGGCCGTGTCGTCGTGCAGCACTCCAATGACACGGTAGCGCCTGAGAAGAAAAACGAGGTGCGCTGATGAGAAACCTCGCTTGCAGTGCCGGACTTGTCGTCCTCCTTGCCGGTATGCCGATGGCGCACGCCGCTGATTTTGTCCTGGTCAACCAGGATGCGCCCGGGGCTGGCTTGAATGACCTTACCGCGGCAGCGCCGGTGGGCGGCAATCCGGGCAAAACCCTGGGCGAACAACGCCGCCTGGTCTATCAGTTTGCGCTCGAAATGTATGGCGCGCTGCTCAACAGCGCGGTGCCGGTGCGAGTGCAAGCGTCGTTCGCTTCGCTCGGCCAGAATGCCGCCGGCAACAATATCCTGGGCCAGGCCGGTCCGATCAGCAGCTATCGCGATTTCGCCAATGCTCCGCTGGCCAATACCTGGTACAACGCCGCGCTGGCCAATGCCCTGCGCGGCGCCCAGAACAATCCGGGAAAAGACGATATCCAGTCGCAGTTCACCACCGACATCGATATCGGCGGCGCCGGCCAGGGCTGGTATTACGGGCTGGACGGCCGCACGCCGAAGGGACAAACCAATTTCCTCGACGTGGTCACCCACGAAATCGGCCACGGTCTGGGTTTTACCGGCGACAATTCCACTGTGCGCGCCGCGGCAGACCCGAGCCGGATCTACAACCGCTACATGCGCAGCGCCGGCGGACTCGACTGGAATGCGATGAGCGACGCCCAGCGCGCCGCCGCCCGCATCAGCGACAACCTGGTATGGACCGGGCCGCAGGTGACGACGGAAGTGCCGGTCAAGCTGCAGCCCGAAATCGCCCTGCACATCTCGGCGCCGGCCGCGGCGGCCGGTTATAACCCGTTCGCCACCGCGGATTTCGGTTCGCCCGCCAGCAGTGCGGCGTTTACCGGCAGCCTGGTGCAAGCGACCTATACCGACGCCGGCAACGTCATCCATACCGACGGCTGCCTGCCGGTCACCAACGGCGCGGCGCTCGCCGGCCGCATCGCCCTGATCGACCGCGGCGTCTGCAATTTCTCGCAGAAGACGCTCAATGCCCAGCAAGCCGGCGCGGTAGCGGTGGTCATCGCCAGCAACAAGCCTGACGCGCTGGCGCCGATGGCCGCCGGCGACGCCAACGTAGCGGCGCAGATCACCATCCCGACCGTGCTGGTGACGCAGGCGCTGGGCAACCAGCTCAAGGCCAACCTGCAAGGACTGGCCGCGGCAGGCATCGGACCCTATGCGGACCGCCACCTGGCTGCCGTGCTGGCGGATGGCGTGGACGCCAACGGCCAGGCCGTGCGGCGCGTCAAGCTCTACGCACCGCCGGGATTCTTGCCGGGGTCGACCATTTCGCATTTCGACCAGCTGACGGTGCCTACCGCCTTGATGGCGCCTAGCGCCAGCGCCACCGTGATCGCCCAGGCCGACCTCGACCTGACGCCGGCGCTGTTCATGGATATCGGCTGGAGCGTCAACCGCGGCCCGCTGAGCCTGCTCGATTGCGCCACCAATGTGCCGATCTCCTCCCCGGGCGGCCTGATCCCCGGCGCCAACGCCTTGACCAACCTCAAGCTGTGCGCCAAGACCTCGGCCACCGTCGGCGACTATCGCGACTGTACCGGCCGCTACGTGCAATCGCGGCTGGAAGCCAAGCTGTTCAAGCCGGCGCAGGCGCAGAGCCTGAAGATGTGCCTGGTCGGCAGCAAGGCCGACGCGCAGTTCGCAGCCTGGCACTGACTCCTACCGTCCTTTACTCTAGCCTTGGGAATTTCCGATGATGAATAACCGCAAATGTGGAAGAGACGGCGTACCTGGTTTTGCGCTGTTGCAAATGAGTGTGTGCATTGCTGCGCTGGGCTGGCTGCCGGTAGAGGCCGGCGCACAGGTTGTACCTGCGTACTTTCAGGCTAAAGGCTTGAACGACGGCACCGATGACGCCAAGGCCACGGGCGTCGACGCCGTGTCTGCCGGCAGCAGCAGCGTGGCCTCGGGCGCCCAGGCGACGGCCTTGGGCACAGGCGCCCTGGCCAGCGACGACAACACTACCGCTGTGGGAGCTTACGCCGCGGCCGCCAAGGCCAACGCATCGGCTTTCGGCGCCAACAGTTTTGCCGGTGAGACCGGCAGCACGGCGCTGGGAGCGAACGCCAATGTGTTTGACGTCAACGGTACGGCGGTAGGAGAGTCGGCGCTGGTCAACGGCAAGAACAGCACCGCGCTGGGCCGGCTGAGCCGGACCAACAGTGACAACAGCGTGGCGCTCGGCGCCAATTCGGTGGCCGACCGCGCCAATACCGTATCGGTAGGCAGCACGCAAAGCGTGACCGACGGCGCCGGCGTCGTCACCGCGCCGTTCCAGCGCCAGATCACCAACCTGGCGGCAGGCACGGCGGATACCGACGCTACCAATCTTGGACAATACCGCGCCGTGGTGTCGGCGCTGGGCGGCAACGCTTCCATCAACGCTGCCGGCGGCCTGGTCGCGCCGTCTTATGTGATCCAGGGCGTGGCTTCCTCCAAAGTCGGCGATGCTTTCTCCACCGTCGATGTCTGGATGACCGGCATGCGTTCTTCGTTCACCACGCTCAATACGCAAGTGGGCGTGATCGACAACCGGGCGACCAAGCTGGAGCAGACAGTAGGGTCCGGCAATACGGGCGCCACCGGCAGCAACGGCGCCGCCGGCAACCCGCCCCAATACAATAGCGGCGGCACCGCCCTGGTGCTGAATGCCAACGGCGGCAACGGCACGGTGATCAATAACGTCGCCGCCGGCACCGCGGCTACCGATGCGGCCAACGTCGGCCAGCTGACCGACATGCAGAAGGCCCTGGTGTCCCTGTTCAACAGCGGCGCTTGCCGTGTCGGCGCCGGCGGCGGCATTGCTTGCGGCAACGGCGTCAGCGCCAAGGGCGCCAATGCTGTCGCCCAAGGCAACAACGCCAGCGCCGATAGCGACAACACGGTTGCCGTCGGCGCTGGCGCTACCGCCAGTTTTGCCGGCTCGGTGGCAATCGGCGCCGGCGCCAAGGCGATTGCGGATCCGGCCACGGCGGTCGGCAACAATGCGATCGCCAGCGGCAACAATTCGGTTGCGCTGGGCGCCAATGCAGTGGCTTCCGCTTCCAATTCGGTAGCCTTGGGACAAGGTTCGGTTGCGGCGCGGGCCAATACGGTGTCGGTCGGTTATGCCGGCGGCGAGCGCCAGGTCAGCAATGTCGCGGCGGGCACCGAAGGCACCGACGCCGTCAACCTCAACCAGATGAAGGCGGCGGCGCAGGATACGCTGAACCAGAGCAAGAGTTACGCTGCGCGCGCCACGGCGCAAGCGATGGCCATCCCGCATGTGTATATGGCGCGCGGCGACAGCAGCGGCATCGCAGTCGGCACCGCCAGCTATGGCGGCTACGGCGCGCTGGGGGTGGCTTTTGCTTCCAGCGTTTCGCAGCATACGCAGCTGGCGGTGGGCGCCAGCGCCGCCAACGGCGGCAAGATGGCGATCCAGGGCAGCGGCAGCTTCTCCTGGTGATCAGGCCACTACGGTGAAAACGACTGGCCCGGCCAGTTGTTCCGCATAGGCGTCGTTGGCAAGGAACCAGGTTTTGTACGAGCCGGGCGCAAGCTTGCGGATATCCAGGGTGACCTGGCCGCTGAGCGAGGATGCGTATTGGTACACGCTGTAGGTTCTGTAGCCTGCCTGGTCGGGCACCGTGCTGCTTAACGGGAAAACGCCGATCCAGTTGCGGCTGTTCAGTTTCTGGATCGGCGTGCTGTAGTCGAAGACGATCGTGCCGCCCTGGCGTACGACCGGCGTTGATGTCGACAGTCTTGACGGCGCCACGACGCCGATCTGCGGATCGGTCCATGCCGGCCAGGGACTTTCCACGTGGCCCGCCAGCCGGCGCCAGAAGCTGGCGTCGGTATCGGCTTTCACGCTGAAGTCGTACCAGCCCTTGGCAGCCCACACCGGCATCGGTATGCTCAGCGCCTGTCCGGCAGCCACCGTATAGCGTCCCGGCACCTTGGCGAACGGACCGGAGTTGTGCGTGACGGTGAAGGTGCAGGGTTTGGATCCGGCCTGGTTGGACAGTGTCAGCATCAGCGCGGCGCGGAAAAAGTCGTCGTGGGCGCGCACCTCGGGCGAGCCGTTGTTTGCGTTCAAGAAGCTGCCGCGCATTTCCCTGAAGAATCCGTTTGGCCCGTGCACGCGCAGTTCGTAGTCATTGCTTGCCCAGTTGCCGATACTGGCTTCAGGCAGGCTCTTGCCCGCTTCGACTGCGTAATGCCACGGCCCGTCGGTGCGCAGGTTCGAGTAGGCGATGAACGCCGCGCCGCTGCGGCCGGTGTTGCCGAACCTTAGCGTCAGTTCCCGATGTCCCGAGGATGCCGCGATCTTGCCGTCGACACTAAGCTGGTACGGCAGCGGGCAGGCGGGACGCGGCCTGCGGTCGGTTTCTTGCAGCGGCAGCGTTTGTTGTACCGGCGGAACTGCATCTACCGGCGAATTCACTTCGTGATAAGGCGGCGCCGGCGTGATCTGCGGCCATGCCTTGTTGGGATTCTTGAAATCGAACGCGGACGTCAGGTCGCCGCACACTGCGCGGCGCCACGGCGAGATGTTCGCGCAGCTGACTTTTTCCCTGTCGAGGCCCTTGCCGGCCGCCAGCCACTCCTCAAGGAAGCGCAGCACCGAAGTATGGTCGAACAGCTGGGAACAGACGCGCCCGCCTTTGCTCCACGGCGAAATCACCATCATCGGCACGCGCGGCCCCAGGCCTTTCGATTCCTGGCTGTAGAGTTCGCCCTTGGTCGGATCGGCCAGCGTGGTCAAGCCTTTGTCGGAATTCAGCGGCGGCATGTTGACCGGCACGTGATCGAAAAAGCCGTCGTTCTCGTCGTAGTTGATCAGGAAAACCGTTTTCGACCAGACTTCGGGATTGCTGGCGAGCGCATCGAGCAGGCGCGATGAGAGATCCTCGCCGGCATTGGGCGAGGCTTCGGGATGTTCGCAGTATTCATACGGAGCGAAGATCCACGATACCTGCGGCAAGGCCGTCTTGCCGTCGACGCCGTCGATGTCGCGCTTGAATGCCTGGACCAGCAGGTCGCCCTTGGTGCCGGCGGTGTTGCCTGCGGTCGAGCCAGGGATCAAGGCCCGCCCCTTGAGATACAGGGGCGAGGTCGGTTTTAACCTGCTGCCGTCGCTTTCGACGCGGAACTGCTTGAAGTAGGCAAGGTAGTTATCGCCGTAGTTATCGAATTCCTGGTAAGCCTTCCAGCTGACGTTGTTGGCTTCCAGCACCTCTGCATAAGTCTTCCAGTCCGGCGCGCCGGCAATGGTTGCGGGGCTGATGTCGTCGTTGTTGATATCGCCGTTGTAGATCGGGCTGGCGTTGTAGAGGCTGCCCTGGTTCAGGCCGGTGATATTGTCGCCGGCGGTGCCGGACAAGGCGTAAAAGCGGTTGGGATCGGTCGGCCCGAAAATAGAGCAGTGGTAGGCGTCGCAGATGGTGAAGGCATCGGCCAGCGCGTAGTAGAAAGGCAGGTCGCCGCGGTCGAAGTAGCCCATGGTCTTGGCTCCCTTCTTTGCGATCCAGGCGTCCCAGTTCTTCCAGGTGTTTTCGGATCCTTTCCAGCTGTGGTTCAGGCCGACCTTGGTGGCGTTGGTGCCTTGGGCGTCGAAATGATAGGGCAGCACGTAGGAAGCGCCTGCCGGCGTTGGCTGGTACCAGACCGGCTTGCCGCCGGGCAGGGAAATGGCGCGCGGATCGCCGTAGCCGCGCACGCCGGCCAGCATGCCGAAGTAATGGTCGAACGAGCGGTTTTCCTGCATGAAGATGACGACATGCTCGACGTCTGCAATCGTGCCGGTGCGGTTGTTGGCGGGCACGGCCAGCGCTTTCTGGATTGCATCGGGAAGCGCGAAGGTGGCGCCGGCTGCGGCTGCGGCGCGCAGGAAATTACGTCTCGCTCTTGAATCCATCATCGTCCCTCAGTTGGCTCAGTTGATCTGCACACCAGGATTGATTTGAGCGCATCGCCTTGGCCGGATAGGCAAGGTTGCGCATCAGCGGCGTTGAGTCTAACGGGGGTTTGTTACTGCCTGATGACGGTGCAGGGGGCGCTGCGCGCCAGCGGTGCATGCTGGCGGCAGGATTGGATCTCAGATGAAAGGAAGATCAGGGTTCGACGAGTATTGCAATTCAGGCGGCCTGCAGCCTGCGTATGATCGCTTCGGTGAATTCGCGGGTAGATGCCTTGCCCTTGAGGTCGCCGGTAGCCACATGGTCTTTGTTGAGCGTATCGGTGATCGCGGTGCGCAGGCGCAGCGCCAGGTCCTTGTGGCCGACGTGGTCCAGCATCTGCCCCGCTGCCAGCAGCAGGGAAATCGGGTTGGCGATGCCCTTGCCGGCGATGTCCGGCGCCGAGCCGTGCACCGCTTCGAAGATCGCGCAGTCGTCGCCGATGTTGGCGCCGGGGGCCATGCCCAGGCCGCCTACCAGGCCGGCCATCTGGTCGGACAGGATGTCGCCGAACAGGTTGGTGCACAGGAGCATGTCGAACTGCCAGGGATTGAGCACCAGCTGCATGGCGCAGGCATCGACGATCATGTCGTTCATCTGTACCTTGCCTTCATATTCGCGTGCGATTTCGCGCGCGGCTTCGAGGAAGATGCCGGTGAGCGCCTTGAGGATGTTGGCTTTGTGCACCACGGTGATTTTCTTGCGGCCGTTCTTGAGCGCGTATTCAAAGGCGAAGCGCGCAATCTTCTTGCAGGCCTCGCGCGTGTTGATGCCGGTGGAAACCGCTACCGCGCGCGGATCGTCGCCGACCGGGATGTAGTACTCGTG
Organism: Collimonas rhizosphaerae; assembly: GCF_038896935.1. Taxonomy (NCBI): domain Bacteria; kingdom Pseudomonadati; phylum Pseudomonadota; class Betaproteobacteria; order Burkholderiales; family Oxalobacteraceae; genus Collimonas; species Collimonas rhizosphaerae. The sequence continues at coordinate 60,546 of NZ_JBANDC010000008.1, read as the reverse complement.
CGCGACATAGAAGCCGCCGATGTTTTCCCGCACCAGCACGATGTCGATGTCTTCAAAGCGGCCCGGCACGATGGTCACCGCCGGCCGCACATTGGCGTACAGCTGGAATTCTTCGCGCAGGCGCACGTTGGAGGAACGGAAGCCCTCGCCTATCGGCGTGGTCAGCGGGCCCTTGAGGGCCAGCTTGTTCTTGCGGATGCTGGTCAGCGTGGCTGCCGGCAGCGGATCGCCGGCGCTGGTGACGCCGGCCACGCCCGCCTGCTGTATGTCCCAAGAAAACGGCGACCCCAGCGCCTCCAGTACCTTGACCGTGGCTTCGACTACTTCAGGGCCGATGCCGTCGCCGGGAATCAGCGTGGCGGGGATTTGCTTAGGTATTGGGCTATTCATGGAATCCTCTTGAGAACACATTCATGGAACGGGACAGTGAGACCGGCAATATTAGCACCGCGAAGCTTTCGGACAGTTTACAAAGGCGTCGCGCAGGGGGAAGCCCCGCGGCATTGCTGTCGCGTTGCGTTTCAAACAGACATGGGAGCAGAGGAGCCCGCCGTAGCGTTTTGTGCCAGCCGCGGAACCGGGCTGGCGCAAAACGCTACGGCAGGTTGATTACTTCTTAGGCAGCGACACTTTCGGCTGCAGCGGCGACATCTTCTTCATCCGACACCGAACTGCGGATCAGGTGGTCGAATGCGCTCAGCGATGCCTTGGCGCCCTCGCCGACCGCGATCACGATCTGCTTGAACGGTACGGTAGTGACGTCGCCGGCGGCGAACACGCCCGGGATCGAAGTCTGGCCCTTGGCGTCGACTTCGATTTCGCCATGGCGCGACAAGGCAATCGTGCCCTTCAGCCATTCGGTGTTCGGCACCAGGCCGATCTGTACGAACACGCCTTCCAGCTCTACCGTGTGCACTGCGCCGGTCTTGCGGTCCTTGTAGACCAGGCCGTTGACCTTCTTGCTGTCGCCGGTGATTTCGGTGGTTTGCGCCGAAGTGATCACAGTGACGTTTTTCAGGCTGTGCAGCTTGCGTTGCAGCACGGCGTCGGCGCGCAGCTCGTCGCCGAATTCGATCAGCGTCACATGCGACACCAGGCCAGCCAGGTCGATCGCCGCTTCCACGCCGGAGTTGCCGCCGCCGATCACCGCTACGCGTTTACCTTTGAACAGCGGGCCGTCGCAGTGCGGGCAGTAGGCGACCCCGTGGTTGCGATATTCGCGCTCGCCCGGCACGTTGATTTCGCGCCAGCGGGCGCCGGTGGCCAGCACCACGGTCTTGCTCTTGAGCGAGCCGCCGTTGGCGAGCTTGATTTCGATCAGCTTGCCCGGCACCAGCGCCGAGGCCAGCTGCACGTTCATGATGTCGACTTCGTAGCTCTTGACATGCTGCTCCAGCGCGGTGGCGAACTTCGGTCCTTCGGTTTCCTGCACCGAAACGAAGTTTTCGATCGCCAGCGTGTCCAGCACCTGGCCGCCGAAGCGCTCCGACACCACGCCGGTGCGGATGCCCTTGCGCGCTGCATAAATCGCAGCCGCCGCGCCGGCAGGACCGCCGCCGACGATCAGCACGTCGTAAGGCGCCTTGGCGCTCAGTTCGACCGCCTTGCGGGCGCCGGCGCCGGTATCCAGCTTGGCGAGGATTTCTTCGACGCTGGTGCGGCCCTGGCCGAACACTTCACCGTTGAGGTAAGTGGTAGGCACCGCCATGATTTCGCGTTTTTCCACTTCGTCCTGGAACAGCGCGCCGTCGATGGTGGCCTGGCGGATGCGCGGATTGATCAGCGCCATCACGTTCAAGGCTTGCACTACTTCCGGGCAGTTCTGGCAAGACAGGGAGATATAGGTTTCAAACACATAATCGCCATCCAGGTTGCGGATCTGCTCGATCACGGCTTCGTCCAGTTTCACCGGGTGGCCGCCGACCTGCAGCAGGGCCAGCACCAGCGAAGTGAATTCGTGGCCCATCGGAATCGCGGCAAAGCGGATGCCGGTATCGACGCCTGGGCGGTTGATGGAGAAAGACGGCTTGCGTTCGTTGTCGTCGCTGCGCTCGATCAGCGTGATGCGATCCGACAGCGTCGCGATTTCCTGCAGCAGCGATTGCAGTTCACGAGACTTGTCACCGTTGTCCAGCGACGCAACGATCTCAATCGGTTGCACGATTTTTTCCAAATAGCTTTTCAATTGGGTTTTGAGATTTGCATCCAGCATGGCGGTTCCTTGCATTCGTGACGATAAATTGGGGTACTGCTTGGGGGGATACTGCGGGTCCGGACCCTGTTCGGGACCCGGACCGTGAAACACTTGCGGGTATTAGATCTTGCCGACCAGGTCCAGCGATGGCGTCAAGGTTGCTTCGCCTTCTTTCCACTTGGCTGGGCAAACTTCACCTGGGTGCGATGCAACGTATTGCGCTGCCTTGACCTTGCGCAACAGTTCCGAAGCGTCGCGGCCGATGCCGTTGTCGTGGATTTCGTACAGCTTGATCAGGCCTTGCGGATTGATCACGAAAGTGCCGCGCAGCGCCAGGCCTTCTTCTTCGATCAGCACTTCAAAGTTGCGCGACAGGGTTGCGGTTGGGTCGCCGACCAGCGGGTAGTTCACTTTCTTGATCGCGTCCGATGTGTCGTGCCATGCCTTGTGGGCGAAATGGGTGTCGGTCGACACGCCGTAGATTTCCACGCCCAGTTTCTGGAATTCAGCGTAGTTGTCGGCCAGGTCTTCCAGTTCTGTCGGGCAGACGAAAGTGAAGTCAGCCGGGTAGAACACGAATACCGACCACTTGCCCTTCAGGGTTTCCTGGGTGACCGGCACGAACTTGCCGTGATGGAGAGCAGTTGCAGAAAATGGCTTAACTTGGGTATTAATCAAAGACATAGGGTTTTCCTTACTAAGGCTGGGGTTGAAGAAATCTAGGTAGCAACGATAAACCAGGTTGGTTCATTTGTATAATTGATTTAATTTTGTGTTTCGATCCAAAATAACTATCGATAACGGGTGAAATCCTCCTTTGGATACGGTTTTGCCCTGGTAGAAATCATACTTTCAAGGCAATCAATAGAAAAGCGCCAGAAATGAATGGACGTTTTACCGGGCAATAAGTTTAAGCATCTTGCCCGGATTCGTCATGCCGAGATCACGGTTGTGGAACAAAACCCTGCCGCCGCGCAAGGTGCCGGCGTATGTAACGTAATGTAATGATCAGGAAATATTTCCAAAATATAATTTCCGCCCGGAACGCCTCAAAAAGCGCGTAACAGTGGCGCCAGCTTCTTATCAAGACAAGCCCCGACAATATTTCCGAAAGTTCCCATGCATAAAAAGATGTGTCTGACCGCCCTCGCTGCCTTGGCAGTTTCCGCCTGCGGCAGCAACGGCAGCAGCAACCTCGGCGTCAATAATCCCGACAATGCGATTCCCGAAGGCACGGTGCTCAAGCTGGGACTGCTGGAGACTACCGACATTCACCAGAACGTGCTGAGCTACGACTATTACGGCTTGAAGGCCGACACCAGCCTCGGCCTCGAGCGCACCGCAACCCTGATCAAGGGCGCGCGCCAGGAAAATCCCAACAACCTGCTGCTGGACGACGGCGATGTCATCCAGGGCACGCTGCTCGGCGATTACCAGGCGGTTGCCGCGCCGGTGACCTGCAGCGGCACGCTGGCGGTGCACAAGGTGATGAACGCCCTGAAGTACGACGGCGCCGGCATGGGCAACCACGAATTCAACTACGGCCTGGATTTCCTGAGCCAGATCACCAATACCGACTTCGGCGTGCCGGGCGTGCAAAAAGGCAGCAGCTGCGGCGCGCCCAACTTCCCGCTGGTGTTGTCCAACGTGGTCGGGGTGTCGTCCGACAAGCCGATCTTCAATCCCTATGCCTTGATCGCCAAGCAGTTCACCGCCACCAAGCCTGACGGCGGCAGCATGAACGTGGCGCTGAACGTCGGCATCATCAGCTTCGTGCCGCCGCAGATCATGGACTGGGACCAGAAAAACCTGGCCGGCAAGGTGATGGTCAACGGCGTGCAGGAATCGGCGCTCAAATATGTGCCGGAGATGCGCAGCAAGGGCGCCGACCTGGTGGTCGCCCTGTCGCACGGCGGGCTGGATGCTTCGCCTTACAGCCCGAAGATGGAAAACGGCAGCCTGTACCTGGCTACTACCGGCATCGACGCCTTGATGCTGGGCCATTCACACCTGATTTTCCCGCAAGCGCGTGAAACCGGCGCGCCGGCCATCGACGCTTCGCTGGCAGCCCTGCCGAGCACCCTGGTGGATACCGGCAAAGGCTTGGTCAACGGCATTCCGGCAGTGATGGCGCAAAGCTGGGGCCGGCGCCTGGGCATCATCAAGATGGTATTGAAATACCAGGGCGGCAAATGGGTGGTGCAGAAAGACCAGACCAGCGTCGAAGCGCGCGGCTTCAAATATGCCGACGGCAAGACCAATATCGACGCCGATCCTACGATTGCACCGCTGGTCGCCGCTGAACACCAGGCTACCCTGTCTTATGCCACGCAGCCGCTGGGCACCACGACCGATTTCGAGATGTCCGCCTACTTTTCGCTGGTGGGCGATGTCAGCGCGATCCAGATCGTCAACCAGGCCCAGATCGACTATGTGAAAACCTTCCTCGCCAGCTCCACCGATCCGGTGCTGGCGAGCTACAAGTCGATCCCGGTGATTTCCTGCAGCGCGCCGTTCAAGGCCGGCCGCAACGGTCCGACCGACTTTACCGACGTCGCTCCGGGCGCGTCCGCAGCAGCCCCGTTTGGCCTGCAGGTACGCAATCCAGGCGATCTGTACTTGTACGGCAACAACAACCTGCAGGCAGTGAAGATCAAGGGCTCCGATTTGAAAAACTGGCTGGAAACCGCGGCCAAGCAGTTCGCCACGATCAATCCGGCCAGCACCGGCGAGCAAGACCTGGTGCCGTCCTACTCGACGATTTTCAACTACGACGTGTTCTATGCCGAAAACAACGCGATGCAGTACCAGATCGACGTCACCAAACCGGCCGGCAGCCGCATCGTCAACCTGACGTACGCCGGCAAGGCAGTCGCCGATACCGACGATTTCATCGTCGCCACCAATGACTACCGCGCGGGCGGCGGCGGCAACGTGCCGGGCATAGACGGCAGCAAGACCATCATCAAATCGCCGGACGCCAACCAGGCGGTGGTCAGCGCTTACCTGAAAAAACAGGGCAAGGTCACCAATGCGGCCAACGGCAGCGGACAAAGCTGGAGTTTCGTCAAGGTGAGCACGCAGGGGCCGGTGATCTTGCGCTCTGCGCCGGGCAAGCTGGCGGTGGCGCAAGCGCTGGGTTTGGGCCGGGTAACGGCGGAAGGCGCGCTGGACGCCAGCGGTTTTGCCAAATACGCCATCGACCTGAGCAAATGATGGTTATCAAAAAACCGTTGGCGATAACGCTCTTGCTGCTGGCCGCGTCGCTGGGCGCATGTACCAGCGAGGTAGTGCCGGACAATGCACGGATCGAATCGGTCGGCATGCTTGCCCTGCACGGCCGCCAGCCCGGCGCGATTGCCCAGCTGCAGGCCTGGGCCGCGGCTGGCCGGCCGGTGGCGCAGCGTGAACTGGCGCTGGCGTTGGCGTCTATGCCCGACCAGTCCGCGCAAGCGGGCGCATGGCTGCAGAAAGCGGCGGTAGCCGGCGACCCGGAAGCCCGGTTCCAGCTGGCCCAGGCTTTTTACCAAGGCAACCTGGGACTCAAGCTTGACCAAGCCCAAGCCTGGAGCTGGTATGAGCGTGCCGCCGCGTCGGGCAATGCAAAAGCCAGCTTCATGCTGGCCCGCATGGCGAAATACGGCGAAGGCGTGCCGCGCAACCTGCAACTTTCGGCCACATGGCTGCTGGAAGCCAGCAAGCAGGGCAACGCGCAAGCGATGTTCCTGCTGTCGAACGCCTATGCCGCGGGCGAAGGCGTAGAGCAGAATCCGCAGCTGGCCCGCGTATGGCTGGAACGTTCGGCCGAGGGCGATTTCCCGGTGGCGATCCAGGCCCTGGCCATGAGCCTGGAGAGCGGCGGCGACCAGCACGGCGAGCGCGATCCCGTGCGGGCGCGCCACTTGATCAAGGAAGCCACCGACGAGCGCAGCATGCGCTGGAATAATTACCAGTAACCGCTGCAGGCCGGGCGCTCCAGGACGCCCGGATTTCTCCCGTACCTATCCTCATATCCGGCAGAGTAGAATTAGCCAGGAACCTGTGTGCCGATCCGGCGTCATATGCCGGTTGCCAGCCTTGCGCCGGCAGCGCACACACCTGCCCCGGATTTTTCATGAGGAATGTTCATGCTCTTGTCACCACGACGGATTTTCGTTGCCGCCCTTTTCCTCACCGCCGCACAGATTGCCTTTGCACAAACGCCGAAAACCGTCTTCCTTGAAGAGCTGACCTGGACCGAGCTGCGCAGCCAGGTCCAGGCCGGCAAGACCACCATCCTGATTCCCATCGGCGCGACCGAGCAAAGCGGCCCCGATGTTGCGCTCGGCAAACACAACGTGCGCGTGAAGATCCTGTCGCAGCGGATCGCGGAAGGATTGGGCAATGCGCTGGTGGCGCCGGTGATCGCTTACGTGCCGGAAGGCAATTTCGCGCCGCCGACGTCGCATATGCGCTTCCCCGGCACCATCACGATCCCGGACGACGTCTTCCAGAAGACCCTGGAATCGGCCGCCAACAGTTTCAAGGTCCACGGTTTCAAGAACATCGTGTTCCTGGGCGACCACGGCGGCTACCAGAACGATGTCAAGAAAGCCGTGGCGCAGCTGAACAAGAGCTGGGCCGGTTCGCCGGCGCGCGCCATCCTGCCGCCGGAATATTACGCCGCCAGTTCGGACGGCTACGCCGAGATACTGCGCAAGCGCGGCTATCGCGACGATGAAATCGGCACCCACGCCGGACTGGCCGACACCTCGCTGCAGCTGGCCGTGGCGCCGCAGATGGTGCGCCAGGACAGCCTGCGCAGCGGCCCCAGGCTCGGCCTGGCCGACGGCGTGTACGGCGGCGATCCGCGCCGCTCCAGCGCTGAAATCGGCCAGCTCGGCATCGACAACATCGTGACCCAGACCGTCAAGGCGCTCAAGGCCGAGACGGCTGCACGCTAAACCATCACTTCAATCACCGACATTACTTTGCTGCTTATTTAATCAAGGAACCATCATGCAATTTCGTTCTTGCCGTCTGTCGCGCCTCGCAATCTCTGTCAGCGGTGCCCTGGCCATGCTGTCCCTCGCCGCCGGCGCCTCCGCCGCGCCCGCCATCGCCACCGTGGCCGGCATGCCGCCCGTGGTCAATCCCGCCAACCTGTACAGCGAAGCCGGCGCCGGCCACCTCAGTCCAGTAGTAGCTGACGCGCTGCCGCGCATTTATGTGCCTAACCTGCGTTCCAACGATGTCTACGTGATCGATCCGGCGACCTTCAAGGTGGTCGAGAAATTCCGCGTCGGCTACAGCCCGCAGCACGTGGTGCCGGCCTGGGACCTGAAGACCCTGTGGGTAGCGAACAATGCCGAAGGCCGGCCCGACGGCAGCCTGACGCCGATCGATCCCAAGACTGCGAAGCCGGGCAAGGAAGTGGCGGTGGACGATCCCTACAATATGTATTTCACGCCCGACGGCAAGGAAGCCATCGTGGTGGTGGAAGCCCATGCCCAGCTGGATTTCCGCGATGCGCATACGATGGCGCTGAAGTCGAGCCTGCCGGTGCCGGAATGCAAGGGCATCAACCACGCCGATTTTTCGATCGACGGCAAATACGCCCTGTTCACCTGCGAGTTCGGCGGCAAGCTGGCGAAGATCGACATGGTCAACCGCAAGGTGCTCGGCTACCTGCTGCTCGACAAGAAAGGCATGCCGCAGGACATCCGTATTTCGCCGGACGGCAAGGCGTTTTTTGTGGCTGACATGATGGCTGACGGCGTTTATGTAATTGACGGCGACAGTTTCACCAAGACCGGTTTCATCAAGACCGGCACCGGCACCCATGGCCTGTACCCGAGCCGCGACGGCAGCAAGCTGTACGTCTCCAACCGCGGCTCGAACAAGGTCCACGGCGGCCGCCGCGGCAAGGGCAGCATCTCGGTGATCGACTTCGCCACGCGCCAGGTGGTGGCGAACTGGCCGATCCCGGGCGGCGGCAGCCCTGACATGGGCAATGTCAGCGCGGACGGCAAGATGCTGTGGCTGTCCGGCCGTTTCGACGATGTCGTGTATGCCATCGACACCACCAGCGGCGCGGTCAAGTCGATCCCCGTCGGCATGGAGCCGCACGGCCTCACCGTCTGGCCGCAGCCGGGCCGTTATTCGCTGGGCCACACCGGCAACATGCGCTGATTTTTCTCGACCGCTGCCCGGGCTCCCGGTCCGGGCAGCCTGCGCCTGACACTTATTTTCCGCCGATCATGCAAGCCATAGAATCCTTTGAAGTTCCCTACGAAAATTTCTTGCTGAAAGGCGATTTCCATCCCGCCGCTTCGTCTTGCCATGCCTTGATATTGCACGGCGCCGGCGCCAGTTCGCGCGCCACCGCCAGCCGCTCGGGTTTGCGGCCGGCGCTGCAGGCGCGCGGCGTGGCCAGCACCTCGTTCGATTGCATCGGCCATGGCGATACCGGCGGCTTGCTGGAATATTCTTCGGTGGCCAGCCGCACGCGCCAGGCCGAAGCGGTGATTGCGGCCCGCAAGTTGGCGCAGCCGCTGGTGATATTCGGCAGCAGCATGGGCGCTTACAACGCCATCAAGCTGACGCAAACGCAGCAGGTCGCCGCCTTGGTCCTGATCGTGCCCGGGGTGTATGAACCCGCCGCCTACGCGCTGCCGTTCGGCCCGCGGTTCTCAGAGATCATCCGGCGCCGCCGCAGCTGGGCCGACAGCGACGCCTGGGCAATCCTGGCCGGATTCACCGGCAACTTGCTGATTATCGCGGCCGAGCACGATGCCGTGATTCCCCTGGAAATACCGGAACGGCTGCTGCAGTCGGCGCAAAAAGCGCGTTCGCGCCAGCTGCGGATAATCGCCGGGACCGACCACCAGCACCTGTTTCCGCTGTTGAGCGCAGAACGCCCGGATGAATTTGACGAACTGATGCGCCTGATTGTCGATTGCGCCAAGGGTTCCTAGCGTTGTCCGGATGCTTCACAGACGACGCCGCTGGGAATACAGGGCGTTGCTGATATATCCCCTGTCGGGATGGAAGTTAATTTGCTAGCATCCTGCTGCTGCTCTTACATCCACCCCCATCAGGAGGATTTGCATGAAGATTGTATGGTTAGGGTGCCTTATCCTGGCTTTGACTTCCACCCACGCTAGCGCGCAACAACCTGCCGACGCGGCAGCCTACAAGAAGGCAAAAGAAGTGGTCCGCGACCTGGAGCGCATCGTCGCGCCGTCCGGCATCCAGGAGTCCTATAAAACCGGCATTGGCGGCATAGACCAATGGCTCAATGTCCGGGGCCAGGACCAGGCCAACCCTATCATCCTGTTTATCCACGGCGGCCCGGCCTCGCCCTTGACACCCACCATCTGGCAGTTCCAGCGGCCGCTGGAAGAATATTTCACCGTGGTCAACTGGGACCAGCGCGGGGCCGGCAAGACCTATGGCGAGGCCTATGGCGAGGCCGATCCGCAAGCCATCGGCGACAGCATCCATATCCCGCGCTACGTCGACGACGCCATCGAAGTAGCCGAATACGTCCGTAAGCGATACCACAAGAAAAAAATCATCCTGATGGGACACAGCTGGGGTACGGTCATCGGCATGAGTGCCGCGCTGAAGCGCCCCGATCTTTTTTATGCCTACGTTGGCATCGGACAGGTCATCAGCACCAGGGAAAACGAGCGCATCAGCTTTGAATACGCGCTGCAGCAGGCAAAAGCGCATGACAATGCGCCTGCCCTGAAGGAACTGGAGTCGATTGCGCCTTACCCGGGCGACCAGCCTATCACGCGCGAGCGCATCATTGTCGCCAGGAAGTGGCCCCAGTTCTACGGCGGCTTGAGCGCATTCCGCGATACATCCACCTATTATTTCGACGCGCCGCTGCTATCGCCCGAGTATGACGAGGCCGATATCCGCGCCATAGACCAGGGCAGCCTGCTTACTTTGGACAAGATCCTGCCCGAGTTCGTCAATGTCGACTTTTCGAATGTCCACGCCTTTCCCATACCTGTAGTGATGTTCATGGGGCGCCATGACTACACGACCCCAACCTCGCCTACCGCCGCCTGGCTGGACCAGGTGCGCGCACCCTACAAGCAAGGCGTCTGGTTTGAGCATTCGGCGCACATGATTCCGTGGGAAGAGCCCGGCAAAACGCTGGTCAGCCTGCTGAAATATGTGCGGCCGCTGGCGGAGGGCGCCAACTAGGAGCCGCGATCGGGTGGGCGAAAATGCCGATCCAGGATTTCCTCTATGATTCCAGTGCAGCGGCAAGTGTGCATTGCGTAACTTACGGGGAGAATTCCATGAAAATCGATCTAAGCGACAAACATGCAGTAGTGAGCGGCTCGACCGCCGGCATCGGCCTGGCGATTGCGCTCGGCCTGGCGCAGGCGGGGGCGACGGTGGTAGTGAACGGCCGCACCCAGGAACGGGTCGACCAGGCCCTGGAGCAGATCCGCGGCAAAGTTCCTGCCGCCCGCCTGCAAGGCATCGCCGCCGACCTCGGCACCGCGGACGGCGCCGCCCTGCTGTTCAAGCAAGTGCTGGAAACCGACATCCTGATCAACAACCTGGGCATCTTCGAAGCCAAGCCTTTCTTCGATATTACCGATGAAGATTGGCAGCGTTTCTTCGACGTCAACGTGATGAGCGCGGTGCGCCTGTCGCGCCACTACGCGCCGGGCATGGTCAAACGCGGCTGGGGCCGGGTGCAGTTCCTGTCGAGCGAATCGGGTTTGCAGATTCCCAAGGAAATGGTTCATTACGGCATGACCAAGACAGCCTTGCTGGCAGTTTCGCGCGGCTTGGCGGAAACCCTGGCCGGCAGCGGCGTCACCGTCAACGCGGTGTTGCCGGGGCCGACCCGCTCCGAAGGCGTAGGCGATTTCTTCGCTTCGATGGCGCGCGACCAGGGCATCGCAAGCGAAGAGTTGGAACGCGACTTCCTGAAAGAACACCGCCCCAGCTCGCTGATCCAGCGCCTCGCTACGGTGGAGGAAGTCGCCAACATGGTGGTCTATCTCGCTTCGGTACAGGCTTCGGCTACCACCGGCGCCGCCTTGCGTGTGGATGGCGGCGTGGTGCGTTCGATTTCCTGATTTGCCTGGGCTCTAGCAGCCTGTCGGACTTAGGATGATCGGCTGCAAAAATACCTGGACGGACCATATTTCACCGGCTTCTTGGTCAATAGCTAGGCTATTGACACTGCGAATCCGGCAAAATCTGTCCTCGCCCAGCTATTTTTTCGCTTCGATCCCCTAAGTCCGACAGGCTGCTAGGCAGCAGTTTCCGCCGCCAGCGCCGATTTCACCGTAGCGCGGGAGCCGATGTTTTCCATATAACGGGCGATGGCCGGCCACTCGGCCAGGTCGATCGAAAACAATGCCGTCCAGCGCAGCACCGTGAACAGGTAAGCATCGGCCACGCCGAACTGCGCGCCGAGCAGGTAGTCGTGCTGCTCCAGGGTCGATGCGACCTGGTCCAGGCGCCGCCGCAGCTTGTCCTTGAAGACGGTCTTGACGCCATCCGGGAGCGTCGCGTTGAACAGCGGGCTCAGTCCCGCATGGATTTCGCTGGTGATGAAATTCAGCGATTCCTGCAGGCGCACCCGCTGCCAGCTGCCGTTGGCCGGCGCCAGTTTTGCTTCCGGCCTGAGATCGGCGAGATACTGCACGATTGCCGGCCCCTCCGTCAGCACTTCGCCGTTTTCCAGCTGCAGCGCCGCCACGTAGCCTTTCGGATTGACGGCCAGGAAATTCTGGCCGTCGGCGGTGCGCTTGGTCTTGTTGTCGACCTTCACCAGTTCAAACGGCAAGCCCAGTTCGCGCAGCACGATGTGCGGCGACAGCGAACAAGTCTCGGGGGCAAAATACAGTTTCATCATCCGCTTCTCCTGTGGGATCGCAGCCGTACGCTGCAGGTGCAGGAGAGTATGGTGATGGTAGTTACTATTGTAAAGAAGGGAGATTTTTGTTATATAGGTACATAAATTATACTTAGGTGGCTGCATGAAAACGAATGTCTCGGGCTGCTCGGTGGAGGAAGCCATGCTGCTGCTGGGCGGGCGCTGGCGCATGCTGCTGGTGTCTTACCTGCTGGATGGCCCCAAGCGCTTCAACGACTTGCGGCGCGACGTGCCGAATATCTCCCAGCGCATGCTGACGCTAGACCTGCGCGCCCTGGAAGCGGCGGGACTGGTGCAACGCACGGTTTACGCCGAAGTGCCGGTGAAAGTGGAGTACTGCCTTACCGCCGACGGCCAGCGCTTGCGCAAGGTGGTGGAGGTGCTGAAGGAGTTCGGGCTGTGGCTGAAACAGGAACAGCAGCAAAACCCGGAACAGGCTAAGCTGGCGCCCTGACCGGAACATTTCACTGCACGGCAGGTCTGTTAGAGCTACCATTCACCCCTTGAGACGACGATGCACCTACTGTTTCCCCTGATGACAATCCTGCTGCTGGCAGCCTGCGGCCATGTCACATCGCCTTCCGGCGACAGCGGCACCACCATCACCCCCTACGGCGTGATCGATGCCGGCGTCACGCGCAGCAATCGTTAACTAATCCGAACGGAGTATGCAATTGAAGCAACACATTAACGCCAGCCTGGCCGAAGCGCAGCAAGCGCTGGAAGCCCTGCTCGCCAACGACACGGCGCTGCAATCGATCGAACGGGCGGCTGCGCTGCTGATCGATGTGTTTGAACGCAAGGGCCGCGTGTATTCGTGCGGCAATGGCGGTTCGATGTGCGACGCCATGCACTTCGCCGAAGAACTGACCGGCCGCTACCGGCTGGACCGGGCGGCGCTGGGCGCTACCGCGATCAGCGACGCCGGCCACCTGACCTGCGTCGGCAACGACCATGGTTATGAACAAGTGTTTTCGCGCTATATCGAAGGACACGGCCGCGCCGGCGATTGCCTGGTCGCGCTGAGCACCAGCGGCACCAGCAAGAACATCATCCGCGCGGCGCAAACCGCACGCGACCTCGGCATGCATGTGATTATCCTGTCCGGCAAGCAGGCGGAGCTGCTGTCGTCCCTGAGCGATGTCTATATCTGCACGCCGGGCGGCACGTTCGCCGATCGCGTGCAGGAATTGCACATCAAGGTGCTGCACATCCTGATCGAACTGATCGAACGTCATTTTTTCCCGGAGAATTACGCCGATAAGGCTTGATGCCTGTCGCGCCGCGCTCGGTAAGCGAGCGCGTGGCTGGCCGTCTCCCCGCGCACATCAAGCCAGCGGTTCGGCGCCCGGCACAGCGGCAGCGCTGAGCACCGCGTCGCGCTTGTCCAGCAAGTGCTGGCGCAATATTGCCGCCAGCCGTTTGCCGTCGCGCGCTTCCAGCGCTTTCACCATTTCGTCGTGATCATGCGCGGCGCTATCCCACTTGGTCGGCTGGAAATTCGACTTGAAGCGCAGCGCCTTCAGGCGCCGGTTCAAGCCCAGGTAAGTCTGGCGCAGCACTGAATTGCGGGCGGCGTCGTTGATCTTGTCGTGTATCGCCTGGTTGCGACTGTAGTAGCCAGGCAAATCGTTCTGCGCCTTGCACGCCAGCATCGCATAGTGCAGGGCCTTGATCTCGGCCAGTTCGACCGGCGTGATGCGCTCGCAGGCCAGCTCGCCCGACATCGCTTCCAGGCCGCTCATCAGTTCGAAGGTTTCCCAGATTTCCGTTTCCGACATCTTGGAGACTGAGGCGCCCCGGTTCGGCGATATCTCTATCAAGCCTTCGGCCGCCAGCACCTTCAGCGCTTCGCGCAAGGGAGTGCGCGAAATGCCCAGCGTTTCGCACAACTCCCGTTCGTTGAGTTTGGTCCCTGGTGTCAACACCGCTTCGACGATCAGGTTGCGCAAATGGTCAACCACCGTGTCATGCAGGCGCTGGCGCTCCAGTTTGGGCACCAGGGGAGCGGCTTTTTCTTTCTGTCCAATTATCGCATTTTGCATTCAAAATCCTTTTCCACGCATTTGTCTGTATTTTAACATCAAATACCAGGCGCAATAATCGATGGCTGTGGTTATCCGAAGTGAATGTAAAAAAGAATAAATCAGCTAAAAATCACTATATTTCATTGATTATTAAGGGTTTGAAGCGGTTTTAAGCCGATTCCGCCAGTCAGGTATTGTTAAAAATCCCTTTACGGCTGAGATTTGGACTGATAAAGTATTTTGAATGCAAAATACAATTTGTTCAAAGGAGGCATACATGTTGACACTAGATTTCCATCCGGCCGGCCGTCATTTCCTGCAGATCCCGGGTCCCAGCCCGGTGCCTGACCGGATCCTGCGCGCCATGAGTTATCCCACCATCGACCACCGCGGCCCGGAATTCGGCGCGCTGGGCCTGCAGGTGCTGGCAGGCATCAAGAAAATCTTCAAGACCGTGCAGCCGGTAGTGATCTATCCGGCCTCCGGCACCGGCGCCTGGGAAGCGGCACTGACCAATACCCTGAGTCCGGGCGATACGGTGCTGATGTACGAAACCGGGCATTTCGCCACGCTCTGGAAAAAAATGGCGGAGGCCTTGGGATTGAAGCCGGAGTTCCTCGGCTTGCCCGGCACCGAAGGCTGGCGCCAAGGGGTGCAGGCCGACCGCATCGAACAGCGCTTGCGCCAGGATCGCGAACATCAGATCAAGGCGGTGTGCGTGGTCCACAATGAAACTTCAACCGGCGTCACTTCGGATATCGCCGCCGTACGAAGGGCGATAGACGCCGCCGGCCATCCGGCCTTGCTGATCGTCGACACGATTTCCGGCCTGGCCTCGGCGGATTATCGCCACGATGAGTGGGGTGTCGACGTTACCGTGTCCGGATCGCAAAAAGGTTTGATGCTGCCGCCCGGCATCAGCTTCAACGCGGTATCGCAGAAAGCCATCGCAGCCGGCAAGAACGCCAGGTTGCCAAAAGCATTCTGGGACTGGACCGACATCATCGAGATGAACCAGGCCGGCTACTGGCCCTACACGCCCAACACCAACCTGCTGTACGGATTGTCGGAAGCGCTCGACATGATCCTGGGCGAAGGCCTGGAGCAGGTGTTCCTGCGCCACCAGCGGCTGGCAAGCGCCTGCCGCGCCGCGGTGCGTGCCTGGGGCCTGGAAATCCAGTGCGCCGATCCGGCGCTGTACTCACCGGTGCTGACCGGCGTCATGACGCCACCCGGCTTTGATGCCGATGCGATCCGCAAGACCATCTATGAAAACTTCAACATGTCGCTCGGCACCGGCCTCGGGAAAATGAAAGGCGGCATGTTCCGCATCGGCCACCTGGGCGAAGCCAACGACCTGACGCTGATGGCGACCCTGGCCGGCTGCGAAATGGGCCTGAAGCTGGCCGGCGTGCCCCTGGCCGGCAGCGGCGTAGTGGCGGCGATGGAAAACCTGGCGGCGCAGAAGAGCAAACCGGTATTGAAGGCGGCGTAGAGAGCGAAACAGCGAAAACAGCTCCGGCACCGTCCCGCAGAGGACGGGGGGAGCAAGGATAAAGATGTCCTGCGGCGCTTGCCGACCACCATGATATTGGAGACAACAATGAAACACCTGCGTTTGCGCGCGACCACGGTCGTGCTCATCATGTTATGCCTGATGTATTTCATTACCTACCTGGATCGCGTCAACGTCAGCACCGCCGCGGCCGGCTTTGCGAAAGAATTCGATCTGTCGAAAACGCAGATCGGCCTGGTGTTCTCGGCCTTCGCCTATCCCTACCTGGTGTTCCAGATCATCGGCGGCTGGGTCAGCGACAAGTTCGGCGCCAAACGCACCCTGATCTATTGCGGCATCTTGTGGGGCATCGCCACCATCCTGACCGGTTTTGCCGGCGGCCTGTTTTCGCTGCTGCTTGCCCGGCTGCTGCTCGGGCTGGGCGAGGGCGCCACCTTTCCGGCAGCCACCAGCGCCATGTCGCGCTGGGTCGCCAAGGAAAACCGCGGGATTGCCCAAGGTGTCACCCATGCCTTCGCCCGTATCGGCAATGCGGTCGCGCCGACACTGGTGGTGTTCATCATGGCGACCCATGGCTGGCGCGAATCGTTCTATATCTGCGGGGTGATCAGCCTGGTCTGGGTACTGGTGTGGGCATTCGTGTTTACGGAACATCCGGAGAAACATCCGCGCATTACCCAGGAAGAGCTGGCAGTGCTGCCGGCCGTCAAGAAAAACACGCCGAAGATTCCATGGGGACCGCTGTTCAAGCGCATGCTGCCGGTGACCATCGTGTATTTCTGCTATGGCTGGACGCTGTGGCTGTTCCTGAGCTGGATCCCGCAATATTTCCTGCACAGCTACGACCTGGACATCAAGAAATCCGCCCTGTTCGCTTCCAGCGTGTTCTTCGCCGGCGTGGTCGGCGATACGCTGGGCGGCATCGTCAGCGACAGGATCCTGAAACGCACCGGCAACCTGAAGCGGGCGCGCAGCCAGATGGTGTCGGTCTGCATGCTGCTGACGTTGCTGTCGCTGCTGCCGCTGCTGGTCACGCACAACGTCTACGTCTCGATACTTTGCCTGAGCGCCGGTTTCTTTTTCGCCGAAATGACGATCGGCCCGATGTGGGCGATTCCGATGGATATCGCTCCGCAATATTCAGGCACCGCCAGCGGCATGATGAATACCGGTTCGGCGCTGGCGGCGATCATCTCGCCGGTGCTGTCCGGTTACCTGATCGACCGCTTCGGCAGCTGGGAACTGCCGTTCGTCGGCAGCATGATCCTGATGGGATTCGGCGTGCTGCTGGCGTTCCGCATGCAGCCCGACAGCAAGTTCGAGCATAGCGTGGGCGACGGCGCGGCCAACCCGGTGAAGGCCGGCGCCTAGAAGCGCCTGCCGATCCGGCCATGCAGACATGGTTATAACCAGGGGTTTTATGAATTCTTCGCAATCTCCGCAATCTTCACAGCAGCGGCTGGCGCATCTGCTGAGCAGGGCATACGGCAATCATGCGACAGTCGAATGCATTCCGCAGGAACTGGAGCCGGTTAGCGCCGACGCTGCCTACCTGGTGCAGCACGCGTTCCTGCAGCACCGGCAGGCCAGGATCGGCGGCTGGAAGATAGGTGCAAAATCGGCGCAGGGGCCGATACAGGGTGCGCCTTTGCCGGCGGAGCGTATTTATCCCGCCACCACGCTCATCGAGCGCTCCGCTTACCCGGTGCTGGGCATCGAGCTGGAAATCATGTTTTGTTTCGACATCGATTTCCAGCCCGGCGCGGCGCCGATGCCGGAACCGGAGGTAATGCGCCACATCGGCAGCATGGCGGCGTCGATCGAGATCGTTTCCAGCCGCCTTGCCGGCTGGCCGGAAGTGCCCAAGCTGAGCCAGTTGGCGGACCTGCAAAACCACGGCGCCCTGGTCAGCGGCGAGTTCATCGCCTATGACGCCGCTTTTCCTTTCCTGAAGCCGGAGGCGCACCTGACCTTGAACGGCAAGGACATATTCAAGGGCAGCGCCGGCAATCCCGCCGGCGATCCGCGGCGCCTGCTGGGCTGGCTGGTGAACCATTGCAACACGCGCGGCATAACCCTGCCTGCCGGCACGGTAGTCACAACCGGGTCCTATACCGGCATCCACTTTCCGGATGAACCGGGCTTGGTGATCGGCCAGGTTGCGGGTTTGCCGCCGATTCATTTCGAGCTGGCCTAAGCCGGGCATCGGCAATTTTTTCAAGTTTTTGACAGGACTCCATCATGTTGGTCAAGCCTATCCACCTGGTCCCTCGCAGTCCATCGCTGGCGACGCCGCTGGCTGCGCAGCTGCGGCGCGAACTGAAAGGTGAAGTACTATTCGGTCGGGCTGACCGCGGCCGCTATGCCACCGACGCTTCGATCTACCAGATCATGCCGCTTGGCGTGGCGGTGCCGCGCGACCAGGACGACCTGCTGCTGGCGCTGGACATCGCCCGCAGCCACCAGGTCCCGGTGCTGGCGCGCGGCGCCGGCACCAGCCAGTGCGGCCAGACCGTAGGCGAGGCGCTGGTGATCGACAACAGCAAATGGCTGAACCAGGTCATCGATTTCGATCCGGCGGCGCGCACCGTGACGGTGGAGCCAGGCATGGTCCTCGACCACCTCAACGCCTGGCTCAAGCCCCACGGGCTGTGGTTTCCGGTGGACGTATCGACCGCAGCCCAGTGCACGATCGGCGGCATGGCAGGCAATAATTCCTGCGGCTCGCGGTCGATCGAGTACGGCAACATGGTGCACAACGTAGCCGCCATCGATGCGGTGCTGGCTGACGGCACGCAAGGGCGCTTTCAACGCCTGGACCGCATGGAGCAGGGCGGCCGCATCGGCGACATCACCGCCGGACTGCAGCGTATCGCCCAACGCGAACAGGCCGAGATCACGGAACGCGTACCCAAGGTGCTGCGGCGGGTCGGCGGCTACAACATCGATATCTTCGATTGCCAGAATCCGCGCGCCTACACTGACGACGGCATCGCCAACCTGGCGCATATCCTGGTCGGCTCAGAAGGGACGCTGGCGTACAGCAGGCAGCTCACCCTGTCGCTGGCGCCGCTGCCGGCGCACAAGGTCCTGGGCGTGGTCAATTTCCCGACCTTCTACCAGGCGATGGACATGACGCAGCACATCGTCAAGCTCGGTCCGACCGCGGTCGAGCTGGTCGACCGCACCATGATCGACCTGTCCATGAGCAATCCGGCATTCAAGCCGGTCATCGAAAAAGCCCTGGCAGGGCAGCCGCAAGCGATTTTGCTGGTCGAGTTCGCCGGAGACGATCGCGCCGCGCTGCTGAAAAAACTGGCGAGCCTGGACCAATTGATGGCCGACTTGGGCTTACCCGGTTCCGTGGTGCAAATGAGCGGCGCGGCCGACCAGAAAGCATTGTGGGATGTGCGCAAGGCAGGCCTGAACATCATGATGAGCATGAAGGGCGACGGCAAGCCGGTATCCTTCATCGAAGATTGCGCCGTGCCGCTGGAGCACCTGGCCGAATACACCAGCCAGCTGACCGAAGTGTTCCACAAATACGGCACCGAAGGCACCTGGTACGCGCACGCCAGCGTCGGCACCCTGCATGTCAGGCCGATACTCGACATGCGCCGCGGCGGCGCCAAGGACATGCGCGAAATTGCCGAAGCTGCCTCGGCGCTGGTGCGCAGATACAAAGGTGCTTATTCGGGCGAACACGGCGACGGCCTGTGCCGCGGCGAATGGGTGGCTTGGCAATACGGTCCGAAAATCAATGCCGCCTTCACCGAAATCAAGGAACTGTTCGATCCGCAGAATCGCTTCAACCCGGACAAGATCGTGCGCCCGCCCAAGATGGACGATGCCAGCAACTTCCGTTTTGCCCCAGGCTATAGCGAGTTGCCGCATCGTCCTTTGCTGGACTGGTCGTCCTGGAACGTCCGGCGCAATCCGCTGACCGGCGAAGAAACCGCAGCCGGCAGCGGCGGCGACAAGAGCGGCGGCCTGGCCAAGCTGGTTGAAATGTGCAACAACAACGGCCATTGCCGCAAATTCGACGCCGGCACCATGTGCCCCAGCTATCGCATCACCAAAGATGAAAAGCACGTCACGCGCGGCCGCGCCAATACCCTGCGCCTGGCGCTGTCGGGCCAGCTCGGCAGCGAGGGCCTGGCCAGCACCGAGGTCAAGGAAGTGCTGGACCTGTGCGTATCGTGCAAGGGCTGTAAGCGCGACTGCCCGACCGGCGTCGACATGGCCAAGATCAAGATTGAAGCGCGCGCGGCATGGGCCGGCAAGCATGGCCTCAGCTTGCGCGACAGGCTGGTGGGATTTGTGCCGAAGTATGCGCCGTACGCCAGCGCTATCGGCGGCCTGATCGCCTGGGCCGATGGCATTCCTGTGCTGTCCGGCTGGCTGAAAAAGCAGATAGGCCTGGCGCCGCAACGATCTTTCCCGCGCTTCAAGAATGCTTTCCTGAACAATGCAAGATCGGCTGCAGAAGGCGAACGGGAAGTCTTGCTGTTCGTCGATACCTTCAACAATTACATGGAACCCGAAAACGCCCGTGCCGCGCAAGCGGTGCTGGAAGCCGCCGGGTACAAGGTGCACTTCAATGCGGTGGCAGGCCAAAAACCCTTGTGCTGCGGCCGTACCTATCTGTCCGCCGGCCTGGTCGAACAGGCAAAGGCGGAAGCACGCAGGACGCTGGATGCATTGATGCCCTTCGTTGAGCGCGGGATCGCCATTGTCGGGCTGGAGCCTTCGTGCCTGCTGTCCTTGCGCGACGAGTTTCTCAATTATGGTTATGGCGAAGAGGCAAAGAAGCTGGCGGCGTCGGCCTATCTTTTTGAGGAATTCCTGGTGAAAGAAAAAAAGGCCGGCCGTTTCCATCTGGACCTGAAGCCGCTGCCTGGCAACAAAGTCCTGGTGCACGGGCATTGCCATCAAAAAGCCTTCGACGCTTTGCGTCCGGTGCACGCGGTATTGCAATGGATCCCGCACATTGAACTGGACTCGGTGGAATCTTCCTGCTGCGGCATGGCCGGCAGTTTCGGCTATGAAGCCGAGCACTACGATGCGTCGATCGCCATGGCCGAGCTGGCGTTGTTGCCGGCTGTCCGCAAGGCTGGCAAAGACAGCATCATCGTCGCCGACGGTACCAGCTGCCGGCACCAGATTCACGATGGAGCGGATACGGTTGCGCTGCATGTGGCGCGTGTCCTCGCCATGTCGCTACCGTGAATTGAGCTGGGCTTTCGCATTGCTACAGCGATGCACAACCGTAGCAGTCCTGGCTGCTTCCTGCCGGAGCTACGCGCATCTTGCTTTCGCACGTCACCTTAAGCCTGTCGTCACCCATCGTCGCCACCATTCCTGGTTCGCCCTGAAAGCAGCAGGTTCAGGTTTTGTTTTTCGATACGGCGTATCCGGCGCGCGGGATCATGCGCGGCATGCGCCCCTGCTTTCCTTGCCCTGGCCGGCGCAACCAGCGGATTGCGCGGTTTCGGCACTTTGATCGTTATTTTCATCTTCATCCTTTCATGCAGATGACCAGGCGCAGCGTGTGCGCCACTGTTTGTCATGCCGGCATTTCTGCTGCGGGCCGGCCAATGCCTGGCCCGGAAAAGCAAAAACCCCGGCGAGTTTCCTCACCGGGGTTCATGGTTGGAACGACCGGCTCGGGTCGGCAATATCGCCGAAGGCCCCGAGCAGTCATGCGCGGGGCTATTTATTGTTCAAATTGTTGATAGCCGTCCGTGGCATGGCCGTTCCTTTCCTGTAAAAAATGCGTTGGTCAAAATGCTGAGTTGCGATTCTGCGCCCGATGAAAACGCGGTGTCAAACGTTTCGTCGATACACAGCCGTGTTCTGTTGTTTTTTGTGCGGGTGCCCGCGATGGGCATGGCTGCGCGCTTCAGTTCAAGTCGCGCATCCTGCTGTGCTTGGGCAGCCTGGCCGCCAGGTAGTCATGCTGGTCGGCCAGCACATTCCTGCCGCTCAGCAGATAGTGCTCGGCGCGGCATGGCACATAGGGCACGTACAGCAGCGGGCGAAAGCTTTCCAGCGGCTTGTTGCCCTTTTCCTGGTTGCAGTCCTTGCAGGCGGTGACGCAGTTCATCCAGGTGTCTTTGCCGCCGTGGGAGCGTGCATGGATGTGATCGCGCGACAGTTCGTTGTGCGGAAAGCGGCCGCCGCAGTATGCGCAAGTGTAGCGGTCGCGCCTGAACAGCAAGTCGTTGTGATGGCCCAGCGGCAGCTCCATGTGCAGCATGCGCGCCATGATGGCGCTGCCGGCGATGGCGATGATAGGTTTGACGGCGATGCGCGATTGTACGCCGGCGCGGGAATAGCCGCCGCGGAAAACGATGTCGCCATCTCCCAGTTCCCAAGCCACTTTCCCGCTCGCATAATAGAGCACAGCATCTTGCGGCGAGATCCAGTCGAATGGATTGCCTGCGATATCGAGAGTCAGAATATGGGAGATCATTTTCTTCACCTTTGCTGCTGATTATAACCAGCATCTTCAGGTTACGGAAACCCCTTCGCGCCGCCGGGCCGAACCAGGAAATCCTGGCGCCCTACATGCATCGGTCACGCATCTGTCATTTATTTGAGCGTCCGCAAACCTTGTATTACATGCTGGCCAATTCGAATCATTGCATCAGGCAGGCACATAACAGACAATACCAGAGCTAATCACAACAAGCGAGCTAACACTATGATTATGTGGGGAATTTTGTGCGGAGCTGTGCTGGGTTGGCTATGGCCGAGCTCGGGATACGGTGACTTCGGCATCTTTTTGGGCGGCGGTCTCGGTTTGCTGGCGGGATTGGGATTGCAGCATGCGATCCGCAGCGAGATGCGCAAGTCGAACGAAAAATTGCGGCTGCAGATGCTGGAACTGTTGAAATCTCGCGGCGACAGCACAACTGTCCCTGACTCAACGCCGGCCGGCAAGCCCGCGTTGGCAAGCGCACCTGACACTCCGGTAGCGGCAGCAGCGCCGGCTGCAACCGCTGCTCGGCCAGTTACTCCGGATATCCCACCCGCTACGCAACCGGCGGCGCCACCCGCACCTCCCCGCGTCCGTCCACCCGCTGAACCGAATGCCGTCGAGCTGGCTTTCGCCGCGGCCAAGAACTGGCTCCTTGGCGGCAACACCATAGTGCGTATCGGCCTGGTGATCCTGTTCATCGGCCTGTCTTTCCTGTCCAGCTACGCGGCGGCCGCCGGCCTGTTTCCGGTCGAGCTGCGGCTGGCGGCCGTCGCTCTTGCCGGAATTGCGCTGCTGGCTGTCGGTTTCGTCAAGCGCCAGGCCAGGCCGGCTTTTGCACTGGCATTGCAGGGCGGCGGCGTGGCGGTGATCTATCTCACCGTGTTCGCCGCTTTCCGCCGCTTTGACCTGGTTGCGCCCTTGCCTGCTTTCGGCTTGATGATCGTGGTGTGCGCCTTGAGTTGCGCGCTGGCGCTGCTGCAGGATTCGCGCGCGCTCGCGGTGGCGGCTTTTGCCGGTGGTTTTGCGGTGCCGCTGCTGCTTTCCACCGGAGGCGGCAGCAGTGTCGCCCTGTTCAGCTATTACACGCTGCTTAACCTGGCGATCCTGTTCATTGCTTATAAACGTTCCTGGCGCGTGCTGAACATGGTGGGTTTTGCCGCGACCTTTGGCGTGGCTACGTTGTGGGGCGTGCTCAAGTACGAGCCGGCGCATTACATGAGTTCGCAGCTGTTCCTGATCGTATTCGTGCTGATTTATGTGGCGGCGGCGATCCTGTATGCACGCAACACGCCGACCCGGCTTGGCAACGCGGTCGACAGCACGCTGATGTTCGGCACTGCGCTGGTCGGTTTTGGCTTGCAGGCCGGCCTGGCCGACCAGTTCAAGTTCGGCGGCGCCTTTTCGGCGCTGGGATTTGCCGCCTTGTACCTGGTGCTGGCAGCGGTGCTGATGCGCCGCGGACGGGATAGCTATCGCCTGATGATCGAATCCATGATCGCCATCGGCCTCGGTTT
Source organism: Collimonas rhizosphaerae (assembly GCF_038896935.1). Lineage (NCBI taxonomy): Bacteria > Pseudomonadati > Pseudomonadota > Betaproteobacteria > Burkholderiales > Oxalobacteraceae > Collimonas > Collimonas rhizosphaerae. Next base: position 36,910 of record NZ_JBANDC010000008.1, on the reverse strand, counting down.
TGTAACCCTGGCGGTGCCGCTGGCGCTGGACATGCGCTGGACATCGGCAGTGTGGGCGCTCGAAGGAGCCGGCGCGTTCTGGGTCGGCATGCGGCAGGCGCGCTGGATGCCGCGTGCGTTCGGGCTGTTGCTGCAAGTGGTGGCGGCCGGCGCTTTCCTGGCGGGGATCGAGGACAATGTGTCGGCCTGGCCGCTGGCCAATCCGATGTTCATGGGCGCCATGTTTATCGCCTTGCCTGCATTCGCCATCGCCTGGTGGCTGCGCGGCGTGCTGCCGCACAGCGATTCGCGCTGGGCCAGGGAATTTGCCAAGGCCGAAGCCATGCTGTCGCAGCCGGTCTACCTGTTTGGTTTCGTGTTCTGGTGCCTGGCGTGGATAGTCGAGATAAACCGCGAGCTGCCCGGCAGCGAAACCGGCATGGCAAGCGTGCCCGTTTTCAGCGACGGCACCCAGCAGTTGCTGACGGTGCTGGCGCTGGTGGCGAGCGCATGGCTGTCGCTGCTGCTGGCGCGCAAGAGCAGCTGGACGGTAGCCGCCTGGCCCAGCCGTTTCACCTTGCTGCCGCTGGCGCTCGGGTTTATCGCGCAGGAGCTGTCCGGGGAGCGTGTCCTGTACACACCAGCCTGGATCATCTGGCTGCTGGCCCTTGGCTTGCATTACTGGATGCTCTACAAGAACGACACGCAAACCCAAAACAATATCGCCACCCTCAAGCTGAATCGCGCGACACATGTCGGCAGCGTCTGGCTGCTCACGCTGTTGCTGGCCGACTGCCTGTGGTTCGGCATCGAGCGCGGCAATTTGTGGCAGAGTTCCTGGGCCAGCGTGGTGCTGCTGGTCAGCGCGATTGCGGTATTGCTGTGTTTGTCGGTGTGGGCCGGCAGGGCCAACCGCATTGCGCTGCTGCCGGCGTTCAGGTGGCCGCTCGGCACGCATGCTGTCGCCTACTACTGGTATGCGGCTTTGCCGCTCACAGTGCTGGTGTTTTTCGGCGCGCTGCTGATGGCGCTGCTGTCGTCGGGACATACGGCGCCGCTGCCGTATGTCCCGTTGCTTAATCCTACCGACCTGGCGCTGGCCCTCGCCCTCGGCGCGCTGGTATTCTGGCGCCGCGCGATTGTCGCGGCCCAGCCCTTGCCTGCCGGCGCCGGCTGGGTACCGCGCAAACAGACGCTGCTGGCGCTGGCCGCGTTGGCATTTGTCTTGCTCAATACCGTCTGGCTGCGCACCGTGCATCATTTCTTCGGCGTGAGATGGGACAGCGCGGCGCTGTTTGACAGTTTTGTGGTGCAGACCGGCTACGCCATCTTGTGGACGCTGCTGGCGCTAGGCCTGATGCTGCTGGCGCACCGGCGCGTGCAGCGCGGTTTGTGGCTGGCCGGCGCGGCATTGCTGGGCCTGGTGGTGGTCAAGCTGCTGCTGGTCGACTTGTCGAATGCGGGCGGCGCGGAACGCATCGTCACCTTTATCGCGGTGGGCGCGCTGATGCTGGTGGTTGGTTATTTTGCGCCGCTGCCGCCGAAAGCCGCAGCGGCGGATGCCGGTACTGTGAAGGAAGCGTAGAGATGAAATATTTCCCGATGCACGCTGCCGTGTGCCTGGCTGTCATGACGGCAGCCGGCGCCGCCTGGCCGGCGTCCGACCCGAATGACGCGCAGTCGTATGCGCTGCGCCTGCCGCTTGCCTTTGCCGCGGATGCGCCGTTGCAGCGCTTGGTCCTGCCGGCGCAGGCATTGGTGAGCCTGCAAACCGGCGGCCTGAGCGATGTGCGGGTTTTCAACGCCAAGGGCCAGCCTTTGGCCATGGCCCTGTCCGACAGCGCCAGCCTGCGGCAAACCGAGAAGCGCAAGATCGAGCTGAAGTCGTCGCCAATCATGGGCAGCGCCGACCTTGCCGACATATCGGCATCCTCGCTGCGGATCGAAGAGCAGCAAGGCAAGCGCATTGTGCAAATCGACAGCAACCCGGCAGATGCCGGCGCGCCCCGCAAAAAAGTGCTGGGCGCATTGCTCGACACGCGCGCCATCGACGATCCGGTGGTGGACCTGGTGCTGGACGTGGATTTGCCCGACGCACAGCCGGTGACCTTCGACCTGCAAGCCAGTAAAGACCTCAGATACTGGCGTCCACTGGCGCAGACCGTGCTGTACCGCGCCGAAGCGGGGGCCAGCGGGCTGGGCAGCGACCATGTCGAACTGCCTGCCGCCGATCTCAAGGACCAGTACCTGCGCGTCACCTGGACCGACGCCGCGGGACGGACCGCGCCGGTAACCATGCGCAGCGCGACATTGACTACCGCCCGTGGCGTCACCAGCAGCGCCCGGGTCACGGCCGCGCTGGCCCAGCCGGTGCTGGACAACCCCTATACGCTGCGGTTTTCGCTGCCTTTCGCGACGCCGGTGGCGGCGTTGAAAATCAGGCCGGCGGGCGACAATGTGCTGCTGCCGGTGCGGGTGCTGGGCCGCCAGGAGGCCGGTCAGCCATGGACCTTGATGACGGCCAGCGTCATTTATAAATTGCAGACCGGCGGCAAGCTGCAAACCAGCGCAGCCATCGAACTGCCGCCGACCGCATACCGCGAAATCAAGATCGAAGCAGACAAGAAAACACAGGGATTCTCGGCGCCGCCGGAGATCAGCCTGGAATTCGAACCGATGCAGATCGTGGCGCTGGTCAATGGCCCGGCGCCGTTCACCCTGGCGGCCGGCCTTGCCAACGCCAGCAGTCCTTATCTGCCGATGCAAAGCCTGATGCCAGGTTACCGCCCGGCGCAAGAGAACAGCTTGCCGCTGGCGAAAGTGGACGGCGCGGCGACGCTGGTGGCCGCGCCCGCCGGGCGCGATGGCACGCCGACGCGCAACATCATTCTGTGGGCGGTATTGCTGCTGGCGGCTTCGGCCTTGGGCGCGATGGCCTGGGTCCTGCTCAAGCAAAATGCCAATCCGCCTCGGCAATGAATGTGCAGTTTGTTGTTTTTGGGAAACAGAATTGCCTAAAATTTATTGGCATTCTAGAAAGTAAGTTATTGTGTTATCCGACTGTTATTGGTGATTTTAGTAACGTTCCTTACCAATTAACTTTCTAACTTTCACTTACTTTCGTTATTGACCAAAACAACGATTTCACAGAGGGGATTCAGATGAACATGAAATTTAAGCTGTTGGCGTTAGCTGCGACCACGGCATTGGGCGGTTGCGGAGCGGCAGGTGGCGGCGTCGCCGGCGTGAACGTGGACGGCATGATGGCAGCAGGCGGTACCGCACTCAAGGCAGCGTCCTTGAGCGATACCGATGTCAAGACCATGTCGGACGACGCTTGCGCCGCCAGCGACAAGCAAAACAAGATTGCGGCGCCGAAGAGCAAATACGATGTGCGCCTGAACAAGGTGGTGCAGGGTTTCAGCCCCAGCCTCAACGGCGCGCAGACCAATTACCGTGTCTACATGACGAAAGACGTCAACGCCTGGGCCATGTCGAATGGCTGCATCCGGGTGTATAGCGGCTTGATGGACATGATGAACGACAGTGAATTGCGCGGCGTGATCGGGCATGAAATGGGGCACGTGGCATTGGGCCACACCAAAAAAGCCATGCAAACCGCCTATGCCGTGACGGCTGCGCGTACTGCCGCAGGCGCGACGGGCAACGCAGTGGTCACCAACCTGTCGGCATCGCAGCTGGGCGAGCTGACTGAAAAAATCATCAATGCCCAATTTTCCCAGGTGCAGGAAAGTGCCGCCGACGACTATTCGTTTGACCAGCTGACCAAGATGAACATGGATCGCAAAGGGCTGGTGACAGCATTACAAAAGTTGGCGAAGCTGGACGGCGGCGCCGGCGCCAGCATGCTCAGCTCGCATCCGTCGTCAACCGACCGCGCCCAGCATATCCAGCAACGGATCGATCAGAACAAGTGATCTGAGGCAAGTATCGCAGACGCTGCGCCTGTCCTCATCGGGTCAGTTGAGGTGGGGATAGGTGAAGCCGATGAAGTGGACCGTGTTGACCGCGAAATGGACGATGATCGCAGCCTCGATGCGTTGCGTGACGTAATAAGCATAGGCATAAGCCAGGCCGGCAACCGTAGCCAGCAGCACGTAGGCGCCGCCCCCGGCCACGTGCGCCGCGCCGAACAAGAGCGCCGAGCAGGCGACTGCCAATAGCGGGCCATGACGAAAGCGCGCCAGCGGCAAGGCCAAGCGGTCTTGCAGCAAGCCGCGGAAAAAAGCTTCTTCCGCTACTACCGTAAAGAACAGGTTGGTGAACAAGAACAGTGCGGTCACCTGGCTGAGCTTGAAGTCCGGTTTGACATAGCCGATAGCGGTCGCCAGGCCGAGTACGGCAATGACTGCAACCAGCGCGATGGGCCAGGTTTGCTGCAACAGCTTGCGCCATTCAGCCGCGGAACTGGCGCGGCGGCACAGGAACGCCAGCAGGACCAGGCCGGCGGCGCCTTTGTCGAAGTTGGCATATTGCGTGAAGGGCACGGAGTCGGCAGACAGGCGCAGCTGGGAAATCAGTATCGGATTATTGAACCCAGGCAACCGATGCAAGGCCAGCGCCAGGGCCAGGAGGGCTGCCGCCATGCCGAACAGGAGGCTGGTTTTGCGCTGAGTGACCGCCGCCAGGTAAGCGGCCAGGAAAAACATCGCGAGCGCGAGCACCGCAACGGGACTCAGGACGGCGGCAGCCAAGCCGCTGACCACCGCGCCGGCGGCGATTGCCATCCACGGCGGCAGGAGGAAGCGGTCAGTCAGCCGGAGGGGTTTGAGCCAGGCCGCGGCAATCGCGATGGCGAGCAAGGCAAAGGTAAGCGGCATCAGTCCTGGCGCTCCGCGATGGCAGTCAATCCAGGACCGGTAACGAACGGGAGTGCGCCTACCGGTTTACCTTGCATGCGGTATCGGTATCCCAGCGTCCGGAGCAGATGCGCCAGCGGCACAATTCACCTTCGATCATGCCCAGCTGCTTGCAGCGTTGCAGCAAGCCTGCCGTGTTGTTGTCGCCGGCTTTGCGTTCAACGATGTCAGGTCCGTCGGAGACATTTTGCGCAAGTACAGGCTCTGCCGCTTTCTTCTTGGCTTGTTGCCTGGACTTCGCGGTTTCCTTGGCTTTTGGCGGTTCGTTCACGCTGTCGCCGTGAGAAACCAGCGCCGTCAATATATTGACATCGCTGTCGCTAGGCTGGGCGCCGGCTTTCGGTGCATTCGGCGCTTTTGGCGGGGCGACTTTTTTCTCTGGGACATTGCGATTCACCAGCGGTGCATTCACGCTCTTGGGAGCCGGCTTTGGTTTCGATGCCTTGGGTTCTTCCAGCGCTTTCTTTAGCGCGGTCGAGCTGACCGGCACGCCGGCTTCCAGGGTCTCCGTCAATTTGGCGCGAGGATCGGCCGACGCTTCATCGGCTTTATCGGCATGCGCGGCTGGATCGTTTTCGATCACCGCAGCTTGCGATTCCGTTTTTTCTGCGGATGCGGCATCGTTGGCGGCAAGGGCTGGCGCTGGAGTGCTTGGCGGCAATTCCTTCGGCGCCGGCGCACTGGCCGCGATCGCGGTTTCGGGCTGGCTGCCGCGTTGATTCAAGGCAAAATAACCGCCTGCGCCGATCGCCGCCAGCAAGACGACGACCAGTCCCGCACGCAAGGCGCCGGAGTTTTTTTGTGCGCTGGCCTTTGAAGGCGATTCCTTGCCTTCCAGGGCATTCAGGATGCTGCCGCTGCTGTTTTCTGTCGCCGTCGAGCCCGATAACAAATTCGGTTTTACGGAGCCGCGCGCAGTTTCTTCAGATGGTTGCAAGACACAAATCTCCAAATGTCAGTTATTGAACACAGACCGACGTGACGCCAAGTTTGATAAGGTATACTCTCTGACAACTAAATATGTCAACTGGCAATATATTACCAAAAAAATATAATTTATCTTTGGTAATATTCACGAGAAGGTTTTTGTGTTCGTCTTAGTCGTCGCCCTTTACTTTCTGCTTGCATGCGGCGTCGCCGGGCTGCTGTTGTTCCCGGCCGCCCGCGAGATTGTTTATTTGGCATTGGTCAAGCGCCGGCAGCAGATTGGGGCACAGGTCCAGAACTGGCGAGACCGCCGGTCCGAGACCACAAGATCCCTTTCGCAAAACCTGCAGGCATCCAGGCTCTCAAGCTGGCAGTTCATCAAGCGGCACCAGTGGATCCTACTCGCCGGAATGGCGGTTGTGCTGGTCCCGCCTTTGACTGCGTGGATGTTGAGCGGTAAAACCATGCTGGGTAGCTATGATGATTCCGGGCAAGTAGTTAACCAGCAGATTGCCGCGTTGCTGGAAGGGGAGCAATTAGTACCGCCGCCGCCGCTCCCGCCTGAGGTGTTTACCACGCAGGAAGTAGCGCAAGTGCGGCCTATGCTGGATACCGCCAGCCGTAACTGGCAGGCGCTGGATGCCGATTTCACCCAGCGCTTGCTGATGACTTTCAAGATCATGAAAGAGAAGCACGGTTACGACATGGTCATTATTGAAGGGTATCGTAGCCCGGAACGGCAGAATGCCCTGGCGCAAATGGGCGGCAGCGTGACCAACGCCAAGGCGTTCCAGAGCTACCACCAGTACGGCCTGGCAGCCGATTCTGCGTTCATGCGCAGCGGCAAGCTGGTGATTACAGAGAAAGACCCGTGGGCCATGCGCGGTTACCAGCTGTATGGCGAAGTGGCGGAATCGGTCGGACTGACGTGGGGCGGACGCTGGAAAATGATGGACCTGGGCCACGTGGAATTCCGCAAGCCGGGCGTAATGAAAAGATAAGAGAAAATATAAAATCGTTGTATCTGCGCAAAAAAATCGACAAAAAGAGGGATGGCATGGCGAGGCGATTGATAGTATCGGGCAATAAAATTTCAGGTGGCGGGATCGCCGTCCGGCGGGCGACGCCCCTTTTTTGCAATGCAATCCTGGTCCTTTGTTCAGGCTGACACAGTCATGCAGCACAGCTTGCTCAGCGGCCGAAGCAGTCATTACGCTGTTGTGAACAGGCAACAATTTGTGGCCGTCGGCACACGCCGTTAGCATCCCTTCCAAAAGAATCAACCATTTAATTACTGATACCTATGCAACGAATTTGGCAATTCCTGACGAATACACGAACCTTGATGGTGGTCGGTTTTGTGGCGCTGGCCTGCTTTCTCTTTCTCGCCGCGGATGCTTTGCAAATCGATGGCATCTGGGTCGTGGTTTTCCTGGTTGCGATCCTGCTGATATGGGGACTGGTCGTGCTGTACCGCAAGCAGCGCACCAAGACAGCGTCGCAAAATTTCAGCTCCATGCTGGAAGGCCAGGCCGAGAAGGGCAGCGACAAGACCAGCGCTGTCGGCCGCGATGAAACCGAAACCATCCGCAAGCGGATGCTGGAAGCGATTTCGACCATCAAGAATTCCAAGCTTGGCGAAAAGTCCGGCGCTACTGCTTTATATGAACTGCCGTGGTACATGATCATCGGCAATCCGGCCGCCGGCAAAAGCACCGCGGTCGCCAATTCCGGCCTGCAGTTTCCGCTGGCTGACAAGAACAGCAATATAGTGCAGGGCGTGGGCGGCACCCGCAATTGCGACTGGTTCTTCACTACCGACGGCATCCTGCTGGATACCGCAGGGCGCTATTCGGTGCATGAAGAAGACCGTGCAGAGTGGTTCAGTTTCCTCGGCCTGCTGAAAAAGCACCGCAGCCGCGCGCCGATCAACGGCATCATCATCGCCGTCAGCGTCGCCGAGCTGGCGGGCAACCGGCCGGAGTTCGGCATCAACCTCGCCAAGAACCTGCGCCAGCGCGTGCAGGAACTGACGGAAAAGCTGGAAGTGTTTGCGCCGGTGTATGTCATGTTTACCAAGGCCGACCTGATCACCGGCTTCACCGAATTCTTCGTCGACATGGACCGCGGCGAAAAAGACCGGGTCTGGGGCGCAACCTTGCCTTACAGCAGGAAGACCAGCAGCCAGGATGTGCTGGCGTATTTCGACGAACGCTTCGACGAGCTGTTCGAAGGCCTCAAGGAAATCAGCCTGGCCAACATGGCCTTGAGCCGCGGCGATCGTTTGCCGCCTGGCGTGCTGACTTTCCCGCTCGAGTTCGCCGCGGTAAAGAGTTCCCTGCGCGCGTTCATCGCCACCCTGTTTGAAGAAAATCCGTTCCAGTTCAAGCCGGTATTCCGCGGTTTCTATTTCACCAGCGCCTTGCAGGAAGGCAGCGGACTCAGCACTTCGTCGGAACGGATCGCCGAGCGTTTCGACCTCAAGCTGCAAGCGCTGGAGCGGCCGGAGATCCATTCCAAGCACGGTTTCTTCCTGCTCAACCTGTTCCGTAAAGTCATCTTTGCCGACAAGGACCTGGTTTCGCAATACGCCAGCCGCCACAAGACGCGCTTGCGCTACACCATGTTTTTCGCCGCCACTGCCTTCGTCGGCCTGGCTTTGGCCGGCTGGAGCTGGTCCTACATCGGCAACCGCCAGCTGACCGCCAATGTCCAGGCGGACCTGGACAAGGCCATCAAGCTGCAGGAAAAACGGCTGGACCTGCAATCGCGCTTTGAAGCGATGGAGATCCTGCAAGACCGTATCGAGCAACTGCAGAAATACGATAACCGCCGGCCTTTGTCGCTCGGTTTCGGCCTGTACCAGGGGGAATTGCTGGAGCAGAAACTGCGTGAGGAATACTTCGCGGGCATCAAGGACATCATGCTCAAGCCGGTGACCGCGAATATCGAATCCTTCCTGTCTGAAATGAATGCCCACGCAGGTTCGCTGGAACCGATGTCGCGTCCGGTGCAGCTGGCCGGCGCCGCCCAGCCGGCTGCGGGCGCTGCAGCAGCAAGCGCGGCGGCAGCCGCCGCTCCGGCCGCCAACGCCGGCAGCACCCAGCAATACAAGGATTCGTCGCCGACCAATGTGGAAGACGGCTACAACGCCTTGAAGACTTACCTGATGCTGAGCGACCGCTCGCGCGCCGAGTCCAGCCACCTGAATGACCAGCTGACCCGTTTCTGGCGCGGCTGGCTGGAAAGCAACCGCGGCAACATGACGCGCGAACAGATGATCCGCAGCGCCGAACGCCTGATGAGTTTTTACCTGTCGCAAGTCAACGATCCGTCCTGGCCTACGATTGAAAGCAAGCTGACCCTGGTCGACCAATCGCGCGACAACCTGCGCCGCGTAGTGCGCGGCATGGCGGCCCGCGACCGGGTCTATGCGGACATCAAGGCGCGCGCCTCGACGCGCTTCCCGTCGATTACGGTGGCGAGCATCGTCGGCGACCTGGACAAGGAACTGATTGTCGGCAGCTATGCGATCCCGGGCACATTCACCCGCGACGCCTGGGAAAAATTTGTCCAGGGCGCGTTCAAGGAAGCCGCCAATAAAGAACTGCAAAGCGCCGACTGGGTGCTGAAAACCGCCTCCAGCGACGACCTGACGCTGGAAGGCAGCCCGGAGCAGATCCAGAAAGCCCTGGTTACCCAATACAAGACCGAGTACGCCAAGGAATGGCAGAAGTTCATGCAGGGCGCCAACATCGCCGACCTCGGCGGGTTTGACAACGCGGTCAAGGCGATGAACCGTTTCGGCGATCCGTCCACTTCGCCGATCAACAAGTTCGTCAGCGCGGTCTACCAGCAGACATCCTGGGACAATCCGTCGCTGCTGAACACCGGCCTGGGGCGCGCGCAAAGCGGCTTCATCGCCTGGTTCAAGCAAACCATCCTACGCCAGGCGCCGTCGGGAGTGAACGTCAACGTCAACCTGAACGCCAATACCGATCCAACCGCCGCGCCCATGGGCCCGGTCGGCAAGGAGTTCGCCGGCGTCGCGCGCCTGGTGACGGCCAAGGACAAAGACGCCACGCTGATGCGCGGCTACATGGAAAGCCTGTCGAAACTGCGTACCCGCTTCAACCAGATCAAGAACCAGGGCGATACCGGCCCCGGCGCCAACCAGCTGATGCAGCAGACCCTGAACGGCAGCGGATCGGAATTGGCCGACGCGCTCAAGTATGTCGACGAACAGATGCTGGTCGGCATGAGCGATACGCAGAAACAGGCGATCCGTCCGATCCTGGTGCGGCCGCTGATCCAGGCTTTCGCCGTCACCATCAAGCCGACCGAGGCGGAGATGAACCGCACCTGGCTGGCGCAGGTTTATTCTCCGTTCGAGAAAACCCTGGGCGAAAAATATCCGTTTGCCGCCAATTCGAAAATCGAAGCGACCAGCGCCGAGATCGGCCAGACATTCGGCCCGGACGGCAGCATCGCCAAGTTCGTCAATTCCTCGATGGGGCCGCTGGTGGTGCGCCGCGGCGATACGCTGGCTGCCAAGACCTGGGCCGACATGGGCATCACGCTGTCGCCTACCATGGTGTCGAGTTTCGCACGCTGGGTAGCGCCGCTGGGCGCCAGCAGCGCAGCAGCCGGCGGCAGCGCCGGCGGAGCGGATGCGCAAACCGTGTTCCAGATCCAGGCGCTGCCGGCTGGCGGCACCACGGAATACACCATCGAAATCGATGGCCAGCAGCTGCGTTACCGCAATACCCAGGCGCAATGGACCAACTTCGTGTGGCCTAATCCGCAAGGCGTGGCCGGCGCCCGCATCACGGCCGTCACCTTCGACGGACGTACCGTTGAAATCGCCAACCAGCCTGGCCGTTTCGGGCTTGAGCGCCTGATCAACACGGCGGTGCGCAAGCGCAAGGACGGTAACTTCGAATTGAGCTGGACCAATGAAAACATCACGGTGCCGATCAACCTGAAGATCATCAGCAGCCCGCAAGTCAGCGCCAAGTCGCCTGACGGCGGCGCCCAGCAAGGCCAGGGTTTCCGCGGCATGAGATTGCCGGAAACCATTGTCGGCACGGCGGCGAGTCCGGTCAGCACTCCGGCGGCGGCGCCTGCGGCCGGCACATCGGCCGCTGGTACGCCGGCTGCCGCGCCTGGCGCAACGCCGGTTGCTGCAGCCAGTGCAGGAGGGACCGCACAATGAGCGTAGGAGAAAAATTGGCTAACATCGGCTATTTCGGCAAGATCCCCAGCCGCGGCGATTTCATCAAGGCTACCGACAACATGCCGCTGGTGTCGATCCTCGATGACTGGCTGGCGCAGGCAATGGACCTGCTGTCTGCCGAGCCGCGCTGGAAAATCGCCTACGACGCCGTCAGTCCGCTGCACTTTGCTTTCATCGGCCCGCGCAGCAGGCGCGCCATCGCCGGCCACCTGATTGCCAGCAACGACCAGGCTAACCGCCGTTTTCCATTCCTTGCCGTCAGCACCATGGAAATCGACGAGCCGCAGGATTTTACGGCGAAGAGCCCGATGGCGTTTTCGCGCCTGTGGAACCGGCTGGAAACCCAGGCTTCCGAAGTGATAGCCGCTACCGATCCGGCGATTTCCCTACAGAACCTGACCGCCACCGGCATTCCCTTGCAGCTGGGCAGCGGCGCCTACCACGCGGCTTTCACCGACTTCATGGAAATCCAGACCATAGGCGGGCTGGAAAACATGCTGCACAGCGCCGGTTTCAAGGGCTCCTTGCGGCACCTGGTCCTGGCGCTGGGCATCTTGCTGCAGCCGGTGATGGCGAGTTCGTCGTCGCGCCTGGAAAAGAGCCTGGTGATGCCGTTGCCGGTCGATCCCATGTATCGCAACCTGGTGGCGTCCTACTGGCTGCACCTGATTACGCCATTCCTGCTGCGCGGCAATTTCGAGCTGGCCACTTTTGTTACCAGGATCAACGACCGGCCATCCATGGTGATCGGCTTCAGCGGCGCTTCGCCGCGCACCTTGCAAGCCATCATGGATCCCCAGGTCGCGCTCGAGCACCACATTTCTTTCGAGGACGCCAGCTGGGTCGAAGAACAGGTCAAGTCGGATTACAGCATCACGAAGATCGCCAGCTACCTGGCGCAACCCACCCTATCTTTAAAATCGGCTCATGATTCGTTTCGTGACGCATTTATTGGAGCCTGACGCATGCGTTATCTGAGCATTGCCCTGACATCGTTATTCATGTCGAACCTGGCGCTGGCACAAAATGTCGCGCCGCCCGTGGCTACCCCGAAACCGGGCCAGATCCTGGTCAGCGGCACGGTGCCCGACGAAGCCAGCAAGCAGAGCGCGCTGAGCAAGCTGCAGGAACTGTATGGCGCCGACCGTGTGGTGGACCAGATATCGATCGGTTCGGTGGTGTCGCCGGCCAACTGGAACGGTTATGTGCAGAAGCTGATCAGTCCGAGCCTGAAACAGGTCAGCCGCGGCCAGCTGAAGATCGACGGCAATACCGTCACCATCAACGGCGAAGTCAGCAACGAAGCGCAGCGCCAGCAGATCGCCAGTGAAATCGCCGGCAACCTGAATCCGACTTACACCGTCAAGAACGGCTTGCGGGTTTCTGCTTCGGAGCAAAATATCCTGGACCAGACCCTGGCCAACCGCACCATCGAGTTCGAAAGCGGGCAAGCCACGCTGACGCCTTCCGGCATGCATATCCTGGATGAAATGTCGGCTGCGCTGCTGAAGGTGAAAGACAAGAAAGTGGAAGTCATCGGCCATACCGACAACCAGGGTTTGCGGGCGCGTAACGTTTCGCTGAGCAAGGCGCGCGCCGATGCAGTGAAGGATTACCTGGCGCAGAAGGGCATCAACCCGGACAGCATCGTGACTTCAGGCCAGGGACCGGACCGGCCGATCATGACCAACGACACCGCCGACGGCCGCTCGCGCAACCGCCGTATCGAGTTCCGGGTATCGCAGTAAGCCGGGACGGCGCTTTTAGTTGTTGTCGTTTTGCTGGCTGTCGCCGTGCAGCCCCAGCAGTTCTTCCACGTGGGCCAGCGAGCCTGGATCCTTGATGACCGTGCGCAGCCAGTGGTGCAGCGGCAGGTCGCCCCAGCTGGCGGCCTTGTCCGCCAGGTAGGCGACCGGGCTGTGCGGTTCGGTGCGGCGGAAAAAATCGGCCACATGGCGCAGCTGCGCCAGGGCTTGGGCGCGGTTCTGTATCGGGCCGTTCAGCGTGGTCTGTGCTTGCTCCACCTTGCTTACCTCCTGCTGCACCGTGGGTGCGGTTTGTGTCTCGTTGCTGCCGGCTTTCGGCGCGGCGCCTGTGTTGACTCCGGCTTCCTGTGCGAAGCGGGTGATGACCGCAATCACGTTTTCCAGCGCGTCCTTGGCCGATGAAAATGCCGGTCCATCCTGGCCTACCCGGAAATCGATCGATTTTTCCAATTGCAGCAGCGCTTGCTGGCACAAGTTGGCGTCCGCCAGCAATGTTTCATAAAATTTCGGCGACGATTTGCGTTTTGCCGCTTCGATGTCGGCCAGCTTGACGCCGTCGCTGCTGACGCTCTCGCCGTTGGCCCGGTCCCGTTCTTCACTGGCCGCACGGATGCGCGCCGACTCGAAATCCACGCTGGAAAACGCAGTGCCGCGGCCTTCCGTGATCGGGATCTCGCGGATCAACTGCACTGAGCGCGACAGTAGCCAGCTCAAGTTGCCGACCCGCAATTCCTGGTCGTCATCGTCCGGCACCGGATGCAAGCCTTCCCAATACCTGTCGCTCAGGCCGGCCAGCAACAGGTAGCCGTCGGCCAGGCCGCTGAAATGGCGGATTTTGGCATTGGCCTCCGCCAGCCAGACCGCCAGCCGCAGATCCTTGCTCTGGGTTTCTATCAGCCGCGCGCAATTGTCGACGACGAAACCCCAGTCCGCCTCCTTGAGCTCGGTGACCCATTCGCCCTGGTCCAGCGACGGATCGTCAAAACGCCGGGCGTTGGCGATCGCATCCAGGTCGCTTGAGAAAGACAGGTCGGCGCCGCATGGTGCGGCATCGCTGACGGGATTGAGTAATTGATCGACAGAAAACATAAATGACAAACCCAAATAAAAAGTGGTTCAAGCCGGAAGGCGGCGACGCTCTTGCGAGATATTCATCGGAATTTCCTTGGCACAATCATACCCTAGCGTTTCAAAAAAGGAATCTTAGTTGCACTCCTGATGTCGCGCAAACCAGGCATCGGAGATGCCTGGCGGATATGTCGAAATGTCAAAGGAGATGTTTCCGTAGTAACATGTGTCCTGAATGCATCCCCAAAAAAGCGTCGATATCCCGCATTGGCCACAGTTGATACCTGCTGTGGCGATTGTTATATTTGCAATGGCTGTGCCGTGCCTGCCCAGGTCTTAATATTTTCAGGAAAGTGAGTAAAGCTATGAAGCTTTGGAAAACCAAGTTGGTCTGCAGTGTCGCTTTAACATGTTTGATGGTCCCATTCGCTGCATCTGCTGCTCCTGCCGCTGTGCCGGATACGGCTCAGAAAAGTGCGGCCGACCAGGAAATCCAGGTGCTCAAGGATGTGGCGCAAGCCCGTCCGACCGAAAAAACGCCATGGGTGCGCATGACCCAGATCAAATACGACGCCGGCAGCTATGGCGACGCGGTCGCCTATGCATTGCAGGTATTGCAACGCGATCCGGCCGACAAGTACGCCAAGGGCGTGGTGGCCTTGGGCAGCCTCAAGCTGTCGATCAAGGCCCTGAACGACTTGAGTGCGCAAAGCGACCTGAACGGCGGCGTGCTCAGCGATGCGCAAAACCAGACCAGGTTGCTGCGCGAAAGCCTGGGCGAAACCGTGGTCGACCCGGCCGCAGTGGCCGACACCAAGCCTAAGGCGGCTCGCCCGCTGAAGAAAAAGACGACGCGCGCCGCCAAAGCCGCGACGCCGGATGCCGGCGGCGAGGGCAAGCCTTTCGGTGCTTTGCAGTAAGCCGGGCAAACACCAGATATTGATCTTAAAGTAATGTAAATACCACCGCGGTCCGGCTCAGCACGCCGGACGCCGCCTCGCCGCCGCTGTCACTCGCTGGCAACCCCAGCGCTGTAAATTATTCAGACACGGCGCCGCGACCACCTTAAATACCGATATAATTTCAGATCGGCAATATTTCTTTTGCGTAATTGTTCGCGGTTATCACAGGCAAAGCCGACGTCCTTATCCAGGATCGCGGCTTAAATAGCAGCTCTATGCAAAGCCATTCCTTCTGCAAAACGGAGAGTGCCAATGTATCCAAACCCTTCTGCAATGCTGGCCCGGGTAGGCCGCTTCAACCAGGACCGGCGTCTGGTCCGTATCAAGACACCGCTCGATGCCGATCTGCTGCTGGTGCACCGGATGTACGGCAGCGAAGCCTTGTCCAAGCCGTTCCAATTGACCCTTGAATTGCTGTCGCCCTACGACCAGCTTGAACTCAAGCAGCTGGTCGGGCAGCCGGTGCTGCTGACCATGCTGACCGCAGCCGATGAGCGCCATTTCCACGGTTTTGTCCAGGAGTTCAGCCGTACCGGCAGCGACGGCGGGCTGGCCACTTACCAGGCGCAGCTGGCGCCGTGGTTTTCCTTCCTCGACTATGCCAGCAACTGCCGCGTGTTCCAGGACCTGTCGGTGCTGGAAATCACACAGGAAGTATTCAGCAAGTACGGCCAGCTGGCCGACTACCGTGTCGACCTGGTCTCCGGCCGTTATCCGAAACTGCCGTACTGCGTGCAGTACAACGAATCCGATTTCACCTTCGTCTCGCGCCTGCTGGAGGACGCCGGCATCTACTACAGCTTCGAGCACAGCGAGAGCGGCCACAAGCTGGTGCTGGCCGACGATTCGACCCAGTGCCAGCCGCTGGCAGGCGACGCCACGGTGCGTTTCCAGCCCAACCAGGAATTGCAGGCCAGCGACGTGCTGGACGACTGGCGGCCGCGGCGCCGGGTCGGGCCTTCCGTGCACAGCATCAAGAGTTTCGATTTCAAGCAGCCGCGCAATCCGCTCGCGGTCGAACTGAAGAACGATGCTCCGCGCGGCACCTTGCCCCAATTCGAGCGCTATGCTTACGACGGCGCGGCCAGCTACGGCAACAGCTCGGTCGGCGAGCAGCTGACCGCGGTGCGCGCCGAGGAAGCCGGCTGGCAGACCAAGCTGTTTGAAGGCGCCGGCACTACCCGGGAGCTGGTGGCCGGCCGCTATTTCGACCTGGCCGGCCATTTCGAGCACGAAGGGGACGATCCGACCGAACACCGTTTCATGGCGCTGCGGGTCAGCCACGACGCCCGCAACAATTTTTCCAGCGATTTCGGCGAAGCCCAGGATTGCATGTACCGGGTCGAGGTCAGCGCCCTGCGCCGCAAGATTCCCTACCGGCCCTTGCGCGACACCGCCAGGCCGCGCATGCCGGGGCCGCAGACGGCGACCGTGGTGGGACCGAAAGGCGAGGAGATCTGGCACGACAAATTCGGCCGCGTCAAGTTGCAGTTCCACTGGGACCGGCTGGGCCAGTTCAATGACCAGAGCTCTTGCTGGGTGCGGGTCGCCAGCCCCTGGGCCGGCAGCGGCATGGGCGGCGTCTCGGCGCCGCGCGTGGGGCAGGAAGTGGTGGTCGATTTCCTCGACGGCAATCCGGACCGGCCCATCATCACCGGCCGTGTCTACAACGCCGACAACATGCCGCCGTTCGGCCAGGAAGTGAGCGGCATGCGCTCCAAGACCGTGCGCGGCGGCGGCTTCAACGAAGTCACCATGCACGACACCGGCGGCAGCGAACTGCTCAACATGCATGCCCAGCGCGACATGGCGGTGACGGTGCTGAACGACCATAACAGCACCGTCAACAACAACAAGGCGACCAAGGTTGCCGTTAACCACAGCCTGAATGTCGGCGCCAACCAGGATATCTCGGTGGGCGGCAACCGCGGCGCCACGGTGGCCGGCAACGATACCCGCACCGTCACCGGCACGTCCACCGCCACCGTTACCGGCGCTGTGACGCAGACCTACCAGGCCGGCCAGAAACGGACCATTACCGCTGCGGGTTATAACGAAAACATCACCGGCGATTACGGCAGCAGCCTGGTCGGCAACTATAGCGGCAGCACCAGCGGCAATTGGAAAAGGGATATCACCGGTACGCTCACCCATACCGTTATCGGGGCGGTCAGCGATACCATGCACGCCGGCCGCGAAGTGAGCGTGACCGGCACCGACAAGCGCACGGTCGCCGGTCCGGTGGAAGACGGCAACACGGGCCCGCGCCTGCTGTCGGTGACCGGCAACATGCAGCACGAAGTGTCCGGCACCCACACGGTGTATTCCGGCTCCGACCAGACCATTGCTTCCGGCAGCAAGGTCGACCTTGTCGTCGGCGGCGCCGGCATCAGCATCGACGCCGGCGAAATCACCATCACGGCAGGCGGCTCGATCATCAAGATCAACGGCGGCGGCGTGTCGATCAACGGCAGCAAGATCAACCTGAACAGCTAAGACCTTACCGAAAGGACGCCAGCATGGCGAAGAATCCTGTCGAAAAGCGCGTCGACACCCTGCGCAACCTGTGGCTGGAACACACCGACGATCCGCAAATGCGGGTGCTGGTGTGGCGCATCCCGGGCAATGCCGACCGCATGCTGCAAGCGTTTTTCGAGATGCAGCAACATCCTGGCGACTGGACCACGCCGGACCTGTTCCTGCGCTTCGATGCGCCGTTTGACACTGGCTTTGGCTACAGCCGCGCATTGCGCCAGGCCCTGGCCGACAGCTATATCGACAGCAAGGACAGCCTGCGTGAGCAAGGCGTGGCGGCAGACTGGCCATTCACCCAGTTGCCTCATCACGATTCGGCATCCGGGACCATGGCCGTGCTGGCTTCATTCGCGCAGCATCACCAGGCGCAGCTAGCGCATTTGCGCTACGTGAACGCGGTGCTGGCGCCGAATGGCGTGGCCAGCCAGGACGCCTGGGAAGCCTGGCTGGATGCCGCGCTGCATAGTCCCGGCCTGGCGTCGGATGCGAGCCGAGTACGGCTGACGCTGGTCGACACCTTGTCCGATCGCCGCTGGCAGGCGCTGGCGCAGCGCCATGGCGCCCGTGTCCGCGTAGTGGAAGCGCCGATCGACATGTTCGACATCGCCCGCGAAACGGTGGCGCAAGCTGGCGGTTCAGGACCGACGGTGGCTTACCGCCAGTTGCTCACCGATGTCATCACCCTGGTCGAGAAAGGCAGCGCGGCGCAGACAGCGGCGCGCGCCGAAAAAGCCATGCAGATCGCGCAGCGCGAGCAATGGCCGGATCAGCAGGTAGTGCTGCAGATGGCGGTGGCCGGCGCCTATGTAAAAGAAAAGAACTATGCCGACGCCATCAAGCGCTATCGCGACGCCCGCACATGCGCCATCCAGGCGGAGCAGGACCAACACCCGATGGCGGCCGATCTGATCATGCAGACCTGGTTCGGCGAAGCCGGCGTATGGCTGGTCGCGAAGCAGCCTGAAAAAGCGGCGCAAGCCTACCGCAGCGCCGCGGAACAGGCGCAGCGCGTACCCAATCCCATGTTTGAAATCGAAGGTTTCCGCATGGCCGGCTACTGTTATGCGCAAGCCCGGCAGGAAAAACCGGCGCGCGATCACGGCGCCCTGGCATTGCGCGCCGCAAAATCCATCGACCCGGCCGAGCGTCAGCTCAC
Organism: Collimonas rhizosphaerae; assembly: GCF_038896935.1. NCBI lineage: Bacteria > Pseudomonadati > Pseudomonadota > Betaproteobacteria > Burkholderiales > Oxalobacteraceae > Collimonas > Collimonas rhizosphaerae. The sequence goes on along the minus strand of NZ_JBANDC010000008.1, from coordinate 18,401 downwards.
CACCATGGCGCTGGCTTTGCAGGACCTGCTGCGGCTGCAAGACCCGGGACGCACCGAAAAGCTGGAGCGCTGCGCGGCCGATTACCAAGCCGCCGTCGCCGCAGCGCACCTGCAAGCCGAACAGCAGGCCGGCAAGCTTGGCGCACAGCCTTCGCCGGCCGACCTGGAAAAAATCGAAAGCACCATGCACGCGCGTTTCGAAAGCGGTTTCCAGCGCCAGCGCCAGGAACGCGAACACCTGATCGCAGGCGGCGACGAATTTTTCCGCAAAGTGGTGGCGCTGGCGCGCGAGCTGCTCAATCCGCTCTGGAATGGCCTGCCCGAGGTCAAGCATCCGCTCGACAAGGATGTGCCGGAATGGAGCGAGCCGCCGCAATTCACCAAGCTGCCCGATCCATCGGGTCTGATCAATGATGCCGCTCCAGTACAACCGAGCGCCTCTGCAGTGACAGCTTGAGGAAGACAGGTCCATGACTAACGCCGCCAAGCATTTCGATCCGCAAATCGGGATCGACATCCACATGTACGAACTGGTGCCGGGAACGCCGCCGGTGCCGCTGCCGACCGCGCACATCTCGATGGTGCTCGATCCCTTCGATTACCTGCCATTCATCGGCGCCACGGTGCAGGTAGCCGGCGTCAAGCGCGCCACCGCGGGGACCGGAGGATTGTCGGTGCATATCCCGCTGGCGCTGTGGGTGCCGTTCCTGCGCGCCCCAGGCGGACCGCAGTTCGATGATGAGCTGTTCATGGGCAGCAAGACCGTGCTTGCCGACGATTCGCCGTTCTCGCGCCTGGGCATGCCGGTGCTGGATTGCAGCGTAGTCGGCATGGTGCCGCCGTTCCGCCTGAAAAAGCCATCCAAGCCGCATCTGTCGATGACTTTGCCGACTTCGGTCAACCTGGCGATACCGGATAGCGTGTTTGTCGGCGGGCCGCCGACGATTTCCTTGATGGGGATTGCATCCAAGCTGGGATTTGCAGCCTTGGGCAAAGGTTTGAAGGCTTTACGTCGAACCAAGGGTTTTCAGCGGGTAGGAGAGGCGTTCAAAAAGGCGCGCCAGAAGCTGTTCAAGAATATGGAGCCCGGCTTCCTGAAATGTAAGGTGTTGCGTGCTGAACCGGTCGATATCCGCGATGGCAGCGTCGCGGTTTTCCATGAAGATTTTTCCATACCAGGCCGCCTGCCGTTGATCTGGAGCCGCGGCTACTCCTCGAATAACAGCCATGATGGCATCTGTGGATATGGCTGGCAGACGCCCGCGGATTTTCGATTGGAAATCGAACCGGACGGCATGGTGCTGTTTTTCGCGGCGAGCGGCGCGGCGGTATTTCCTCAATTACCCGAATCCACAGGCTCGAGCCACGCCGTGATGGAATTGGTTGACGGCGCAAAGTTGCATTGGATCAGAAGCGATGATACGGATGAATTACATGTCGTGACCAAAGACGATCTCCGCTACGTCTTCCGCAAACCCGCGCCGAACGTCGCGCCGTTGCGTCAAGCCTTGTACTTGCAGATCGAAAGGATCGAAGATCTGTGCGGCAATCATTGGCACTTTGAACGTGTCGATGGTCATCTGACACGAATCATAGAGAGCGGTATCGGTGAACTTCCTGGCCGTTTTGTCGAAGTGCATGAATACGACGGTAAAATTCATCAGCTCAGCCTGCACGATCCTGGTACCGGACTGAACTATCCGCTGGTGACATACAAGTACCAGAACCGCGATATGGTCGCAGCATTCGACGTGCTTAACGCTGCTCGCACCTTTGATTATGATCATCATCGCTTGGTGCGCCATGCGGACCGCCTCGGCCTCTCCTTCTATTATGCCTATGACGATGAATGGCGCGTTATACGCGCCTGGGGTGAAAACGGCCTGCATGACAGCCGTTTTGCGTACAACACGGTGTTGCGCGAGATTGAAGTCACCGATTCTCTCGGCAATATTTCGTTGATCAAGTTCGACGAAGATAATTTACCTTTGTGCGAAATTGACCCGCTGGGCGGTGTTACGGTATTCGAATACGATGAATTAGGACGGACTACAGCAGTGGTTGATCCTATCGGATCACGTACGGAATTTGAGTATGACGAGCGGGGCAATTTGCTGAAACTGCTGGATGCTGAGGGCAACGCGACCGTCATGGTGTTCGATGACGCTAATCGTATTACCGAAGTGGTCGACCCGCTTGGCAAGCACTGGCGCCGCAGCTGGAGCGAAAACGGTTTGTTGCTCGAACAAAGTACGGCAATGGGCGCGCGTTCGCATTTTACTTACGATGCTTACGGTCAGCTGCTTACCTTGGTGAATCCGCGCGGCGCTGTTACGGCGTTGGCGTTTGACCGTTACGGGAATCTTTCTCATTTGACAGATGCGCTCGGCCGTCTTAGCTATTTCGAGCACGATGCCCTTGGATATCTGAAGCGTATTACAGATCCTGTCGGCGGCGTTACCGAATATCGCTACGATGCCAAAGGACGTTTGTTGCAGACACTTGATGCGGATGGCGCGAGCTCCTTTTGCGACTATGACGCGGAGGACCAGTTGGTCAGCTACACTTCCCAGGACGGCGCGAGAACCATTCTGGACTATGCTGGCACGGGCAGGCTCGCAAAGCGCCTGCATGCAGACGGCCAGACTGTCGAGTATTTGTATGACACTGAGCAGCAATTGGTTGGAGTGGTAAATCAGCGCAAGGAAACTTACCGGCTCAAGCGCGATGCTTTGGGCCGTATTGTAGAAGAGAGCGATTATTGGGAGCAGTCGCGTCAATATCGCTACGACGCCAGGGGCGCTTTGTTGAGTAGTTGCGATCCTTTGGGGCGGACGATCAGTTACGCCACTGACCGATTGGGTCGGATTACCAGGAAAACGCTGCCGGATAACGATGATCTCGCGCGGCAAATGCAGGAAACGTATAGCTACGACAGGAATGGCGCTTTGATCGAGATGCGCAATCCATATCGCCACGTACTGCGTAAATTCGATGCCGACGGCAATCTGAGTGAAGAAAGCCAGGATGGTTTCAAGATCGAGAATCGCTATGATGAAGTCGGCAATCGCTTATCGCGGCAAACTAGCGCCGGCAATAATGTCGTTTGCACCTTCGATTTGTGCGATCAGGTGGCAAGCGTGGCCATCAACTCGGAGCCCCCTATCCTGATTGAACGCGACGCTCTTGGACGCGCTACGAAAGAATACCTGAGCAGCAAGGTCCAGCGTCATCTCAGCTACAACGCGGCCGGCCATTTGAGCGCTCAAACGGTGTTGCGCGACCAGATGCCGCTGTTCGATACCAGTTACGATTACGACCATGCCGGCAACCAGACGCGACGCAGCGACAGCGACCACGGCAGCAGCCTGTATCAATATGACCCGCTAGGCAATCTCTTGCAACATACCGATCCTGCCGGTCGCGTCACGAAATTCCTCTGCGATCCGGCGGGTGATAGCTTGCGTACGCAGATCCGGGAAATCGCAATGCGGCAGGCTGCGGGTGCTGAAAATCAGGCAGAGATAACCTGGAGCCGCGAAGGTGATCACGAGGGACGGCATTATGTATTCGACCGCGTCGGCAACCTGATACGACGCGAAACTGGTTCGGCTGCACCTAGTACCGTATCCCTGCAACTGCGCTGGGATGCTAACCAGCGCTTGATCGAAAGCCGCAATGGCGGCCAGTCGACCCGCTATGGCTATGATCCGCTAGGGCGCCGGGTGTTCAAGCGTAATCAAAACCACACCACCTGGTTCTTCTGGGATGGCGACGCCCTATTGGGAGAAGTCCGGCAGTCTGACGATACCGGCAACTTCGCGGATATATGGTCAGCCGGAAACGTTGCAGATTTTATGGCTGCGCGCCGCCGCCTGAATGCTCTGAAGGAAATGCATAGCCAGGTAAGAGAGTTTGTTTATTATCCTGCCACGTTTGTGCCGTTCGCATTGATTGATCGTCCGGCTAAAGAGAGTACGGCGAGCGGCATTGGTGCAGCGGCAGAGAAAAATATGTCCGGTGCTGCTGCGCGTGCACCTGAAACTTTGAAGGCAGGTGCGCCCGCCGCCGGCGGTTTGGGAGGCTTAGGCAGCGTAAAGCTCGGCGTTTTAGACGGTCCCGTATCGCCAGCGCATGAAAACCGGATCTTGGCCAGCCTCGGCAGCCGGCAGCAGTTGGACAGCACCGGATTGGGAGCGGGAATACAGCTGGGCGGCAACGCGGGCGCGCCATCGCTTGCGCTCATGCCGGCATCTGGAAACACGCCAGCAATTCCGGAAATGGATGCGGGCGCAACAGGATCGAACGGAAGTGCGGCGGCTGGGCATGTGTTTCACTATCACGTTGATCCCAACGGCTGTCCGACAAGGCTGACGGATGCTGACGGAACAGTGGCGTGGTCGGCCGGCTACACGGCAATGGGAGCGGTGCGGCAGATGCATGCGCAGACCGTGGATAATCCGCTCCGGCTGCAAGGTCAGTATTTTGATACTGAAACCGGTATGCATTACAACCGCTATCGGTATTACGACCCGGATATCGGACAATTTATCGGGCAGGATCCAATAGGGCTGGATGGGGGGATAGCCCTGTATTCCTACGCACCCAATACCTTCGCCTGGATAGACCCGCTTGGCTTGACCATTCGTCCTGGTGGGGCCCAGACGCATGATGTCGGATCTCACAGCGAGCTGAGTCCAGGTGTAAATCGTGCTGCTGGACATACCAATACCTTGCCAGACCTACGCGTTCAGTCACATCATCCTGTCCAGGACGCCTGGGCTAAGGCAAACATTGCAAACTACAACAGTGGTGACGCTCCTACGATATTATTGAGATCTTCCAGCGGTTACGAGCATGCTCAGGTCTCGGCGGCGCAAAGAGCGTGGCGGACACGGTTGTCGGCACTGCCGGGAGGAAAATGGGGATCAACTACGCTCAGAGAAGAAATGAATACCGGTTATAAGCAGCTGATTGACGCCGGTGTTCCCGTTGGCCGAGCACGCAGAGCGATTGCCAGTTCTTACAAATATTTCACTTCTTTAGGATGCCGGATTTAACGATGGATATCACAAATATTATTGCTCTGGGCGCAGCCGTGGCGCCTGCCTCGCAGGTAGAAATAGATCAGATGCGGCAACAGCTTGGACGGCAGATTCCAGCGCAGCTGGAGGATTTTTATCGTAGTACGAATGGTTTTATTACACCGCAAGGGGCGACACTTTACGATACCGCATCCATGCTGGAACGTAACACGACATATGAGATAAGCACCTATTGTCCGGAGTATCTGCTGGTCGGCGACGATAGCGGTGGCCGCGGCTTCCTGATCCGGTCAGAGTCGGACGATTTGGCCATCTACAGTTCTGATCTTGGGGACCTGGGGCCGGAGGATTTCGAACAAGAGGCAACTTCGTTGCAGGACTGGATTTCATCGTTGCGCTAAAGCCTTCTGACCGGAAGGGCTCTAGCGCATTGTTTGAGCGGTTTTCGTAGAGGCTATCCGGTAATCTGGATAACATGCAACCCAGGCTGTTCCTTGCAGCGCAAGTGATAGCTCTTGTCCCCCACCTTCAGCGTGATGTGCAGGTTGTTGTCCACGCCGCGCTGATTCCCGGTCCCGCCTTCATGCGCCGTCGCCGACGGCAGCCACGGCCGTCCCTGCATCAGCTGCAGCAGCAGGCGCGCCTGTGAACGCGCCGATGCGGAAGCCGTATCGAGCAGGTCGATGATGTCCGCAGGCGTCAGCTTGACGTAGTTGCGGACATCGGTGGCCTTGTCCTGGTACTGGAATTTGCGGCTGTATTTCTCGTCGAAGCGCTTCGAATAGCACTGCTTCAGGATTTTCTGCTTGGTTGCTGCATCCATGTTTTCTCCGTTCTATTTGATCGCGTATTTGAATTGGCCCTGCTTGTTGGCGGTGACCTTGATCTTGGCGATGCTGCCGCCTTCGGCCATCTTGGCCAGCACGGTTTCGGCAATTTCCGGCAGCAGCGTGCCGTTGAGGATATTGTCGACATTGCGGGCGCCGGAATCGACTTCGGTGCAGCGCGCCAGCACCGCTTCGACCAGCGGCTCGTCGTAGCTGAACTCGGCCTTGTGGTTGACGGCGATGCGTTTCTGGATACGTCCCAGCTTGAGGTTGATGATCTCGACCAGCACGTCGTCCGAAATCGGGTAGTAAGGAATGACTTTCAGGCGTCCCAGGAAAGCCGGCTTGAAGGCTTTCACCAGCTGCGGCCTGATCGCCTGTTCCAGGTCGTCGGTGCTCGGCAGTTCCGCCGCCGCCTTGTTCAGGCAGCTTTGCATGATCAGGCTGGAGGCGACATTGCTGGTGAGGATGATGATGGTGTTCTTGAAGTCGATTTCGCGGCCTTCGGCGTCGTCCAGCACACCCTTGTCGAACACCTGGAAGAACAGTTCGAGCACGTCCGGGTGGGCTTTCTCCACCTCGTCCAGCAGCACCACGCTGTACGGATTGCGCCGCACCGCCTCGGTCAGGACGCCGCCTTCGCCGTAGCCGACATAACCCGGCGGCGAGCCTTTCAGGCCGGAGACGCTGTGCGCTTCCTGGTATTCGCTCATGTTGATGGTGACCAGCTTGCGTTCGCCGCCGTACAGCACATCGGCCAGCGCCAGCGCGGTCTCGGTCTTGCCGACGCCGGACGGGCCGACGAACAGGAACACACCCTTGGGTTTGTTCGGATCGTCCAGGTTGGCGCGTGAAGTGCGCACGCGCTGCGCCACTGCTTCGATCGCGTGCGACTGGCCCAGCACCCGTTCATGCAGCAGGGCGCCGAGGTTGATCACGGTCTTGATTTCATCCTTGACCATCTTGCCGAGCGGGATGCCGGTCCAGCTGGCGACGATTTCCGCCACCACCAGGCCGTCGACCTGCACCGGGACCATCGGTGTTTCGCCTTGCAGCGTTTTCAGTTCCTCGATCAGTTTCGCCAATTCCTGGGCTTCCTTGCTGTCCTTGGCTGCTTTCCTGGAAGGCTTGGCCGCATCGTCGGCTGGGGTCTGTTCCGCCGCCGGCGTTGCTTCGAGTTCCGTGCGGGCGGCCTTGATGCGGTCGGTCAGGGCTTTTTCCTTTTCCCAGCGTTCGCTGTGGAGGGCCAGCTCCGCAGTCAGTTTCGCCTGCAGTTCGCGCAATTCTTTCAAGCGTTCAGCGTGCTTGCCGCCGGCATTCGATTCGCGTTCCAGCGAATTCAGCTCGGCTACCAGGCGGTCCAGTTTCTTGACGATGTTTTCGATCAGGGCCGGCGTGGCGTTCTGGCCCAGCGCAACTTTGGCGCACGCCGTGTCGAGTACGCTGATCGCCTTGTCCGGCAGCTGGCGGCCGCTGATATAGCGGTGCGACAGGCGCACCGCTTCGGTGATGGCTTCGTCGAAGACGCGCACGCCAAAGTGTTTTTCCATCAGCGGCGCCATGCCGCGCAGCATGGCGCAAGCCAGTTCTTCGCTCGGTTCCTCGACCTTCACTACCTGGAAACGGCGCGCCAGGGCGGCGTCTTTCTCAAAATATTTCTTGTATTCGCTCCACGTGGTGGCGGCGATGGTGCGCAGTTCGCCGCGCGCCAGCGCCGGTTTCAGCAGGTTGGCGGCATCGTTCTGGCCGGCCTGGCCGCCGGCGCCGATCATGGTGTGGGCTTCGTCGATGAACAGGATGATGGCGTGCGAGCTTTTCTTGACTTCGTCGATCACGCTTTTCAGGCGGTTTTCAAACTCGCCTTTGACGCTGGCGCCGGCTTGCAGCAGACCCATGTCGAGGGTGTGCAGCTCCACGCCCTGCAGCACGTCGGGCACGTCTTTTTGCGCAATCCGCAGCGCCAGGCCTTCCACTACCGCGGTCTTGCCGACGCCGGCCTCGCCGGTCAGGATCGGGTTGTTTTGCCGGCGCCGCATCAGGATGTCGATGGTCTGGCGGATTTCGGTATCGCGGCCGATCACGGGATCGACCTTGCCTTCGCGTGCGCGCTGGGTCAGGTTGGTGGTGAATTTGTCGAGCGAAGGAGTTTTCGAGGCTTCGCCCTTGGCGGTCAGGTCCTGCACCGGATCGCCGCCCTGGTCTTCAGCCGTGGCGCCGCCGCCATCCGCGGACGCGCTTTCCTGCGAGCCTTCGGTCAGTTTTTCCAGGTCGTGCTTGAGGTCGTCCAGCTTGAACTTGATGAACAGCTTGGAGCCGCGGTACGCCAGCTGCACCAGGTCCGGCTCGGTCAGCAGCGCCAGCAGCAGGTGGCCGCTGCGGATGCGTCCCGACTGGTTGTCCAGCGAGGCGATCAGCCAGGCGTGTTCAAACAGCTTGGGCAGGTGCGGCGAAAATACCGGGGTGCGTGCGTTGCCGTTCTTGAAGCGGTCGATTTCGCCCTGCAGGTCGCTTTCCAGCGCAGCGAGGCTGATGCCGGATTTGCGCGCAATCACCGCAAAGTCGCTCTTGGGCTGTTCCAGCAAGGCCAGGAACAGATGTTCGATATCCACTTCATATTGGCCACGGCCGACGCAGATGTTTGCCGCGCGTTCCGCTGCCAGGCGTGAGGTGTCGTTCAGTTTGCTGATTAAGGTTTTGAGATTGATGCTCATTGAAGCCTTCCCATCCATGCATGGTCAAAGTGAGTGAATTTCGTAACAGACATCGGTGCGGTCGTTCTCTTCCGGTTTGCTGGTGACGAAGGTATCCCAGCCCAGCCGCCCGCTTTCAGGGTCGGAACCGAGGCTGACGCTTTGCACCTGGTCCGCGCGCAAGATCAGCTGTATTTCATATTCCAGGAAGACGCTGGTAAACATCGCCAGTATTTTTTGCAGCCCGACAGCAGCCGCGCCGCCGGGCAAAAAGCTTTCAAATTTCTTTTTGGCCAGCGGGCCGATTTTCAGGCGCATGCGCAGGTCGCGCTGCCATACCCGTTCGCCCACCATCGCCACGCTGCCCAGCAGGGCGTTGGTCGAACCCAGTACGGTTTGCTGGTCGACCGGCACGTTGTACCAATGGCCGACAAACTGCTCGATCGTGATCGGCACCGAAAAATATTCGCGCAAGACCCGCTGCATGTACGCCGCGGACGGCGGCCGATGCCGGATGGCCGCGGCAAAATGCCCGAGCGATTCATCCAGCAATCCAGCGCCGTCTTCCGACATGCGGCCGCGCAAAGTGCGGTGGCCAAGGCCGGCCAGCGACATCAGCAGCGGCAGGAAACTGTCCTTGCCGTCGACCTGGTACTTGAATTCCAGCCGGTACTTGCGCCAGGCCTTGAAAAACAGGGCCACGCTGCGGTTCGAGAAAACATCCAGGAAAGCGCGCGGGCCGTGGTCCTTTTCATACAGCTGGTGCGCGGCGATACGCTCCGAGTAGTGACTGGGAAGCGTGCCGTTGCTGCCTAAAAAGCCGATGAACGCCGGCGTCAGCGCGATGTTGTCGAGCTGGTTGGTCTGCAGCGCTTCCAGCAGTTCTTCCACCGATTGCCGGGTCAGCTTGGGCGACACTTCCAGCGCTTCGATCTCGCTCGGCGGAAAGTTCAGCGACACCGTGTTCTGGAAACGCAGGAAATCGCTGACCGCTTCCTCATGCGGGACGCCGTTCTGCTTCAGCCACAGCTCCAGCATCATCACCGCCTGGAAGAACTGGAAACGATGCGGCTTGTCGAGCAGGCGCTGGATTACGCTAGGTTCGAATCTCCGCTGCGCGGTAAGCATCGCAGTATCTCCTCACCTGTTCGTTTTGAAGCTATCACCAATTGCGTAAAGCTGTTGGCATGCACATACAGGCCGAGGAAGCGATCCAGGACATTGGCAAATACATGGATGCCGCTGCCTACGAAACCTTCTTCGTCCAGTGTCACCTTGATCTCGATGCCGCGCACCAGCGAGGCGAACGGATTGCCCGGCAGCCAGGCGGTGGCGGCCTTGTGCTCGATGCCGACCACGCTGCCGATCTGGCGCTGCGAGATGGCCGAACGCGGCAAGTCGTACAGGCTCAGGGTTTCCTGCAGGGCTTCCAGGCCGCCCTTGGCCAGCGACAGGTGATTCAGCGCCAGATGGGAAATCAGGCGCCAGTGGGCGCCGCGGCCGCGCTCGAAACGGCAAGGTTCGGAAGGCTTCCGCAAGAAGCTGATGGCGTTCACCAGCGAGCCGCCTTCCAGGAACAGGTCGCCGCCGGCCAGGCCGTATGCCAGCGAAGCAGGCAGGTTGCGGTTGCAGCAGGTCAGCTCGATGCTCAGGGTGTCGGTTTCGATGGCGGCCGGGTCGAAATCGATGTCGACGATGGAAATTTCGGTTTCATAGCCGGGGCTGCGCGCCGCGACCATTTCGTCGCGCCGCATGGCCCAGTAATGGCCGGCCTTGTCCGCGCTTTCGCCGTGGCGCAATGAATAGAACGGCCGGAATTCGGTAATCGATTCACCTTCCGGCGTTTGCCGCACCAGCTGCACCGAATCGATCGAATGCACTTCATAGGCATAGGCGCGGCGCGAGTCGCCCACTACCGGGTAATAGGCGCTGGTATGGGTCAGGCGGATCGGGTCGCCGCGCTGCTTGAACAGGTTGATGACCGGGGTGCAGCCCAGCAGCAGGTTATTGGTCGACAAGGTGCCCAGCATGCGCGCGGTGTTGGAATCGGCGCGCAGCCCGGACAGCACCAGGTGCAGGGTGAATTTCTTGCAGCCGGCCGGCAGCAGCTTTGTGATTTCGGCAACATCGACGTCAAAGAAATTGAATTTCTCGGGATAGGAGAAATACTCGGTCAGCAGCCGGTAGGCGGGATGCGAACGTGCCGGAAAGTCGATCAGCGATTCGTCTTCTTCAAAACCGACCGGCGTCACCGGGATCTTGTTCACGGCATGCCACCGGCCGCTCTTGCCGACTTCGACATAGGCGCGCAGGGTGCGCATGAACAAGGTGTCGCGCAAGGCGGCGCAGAACGACGGTTCGCCGTCGATGAAGACGCGCAGGGTCTTGACGCCGAGTTCGGCAAAACCGGCTTGCTCTGCGGTGCTCTCGAAGGTGATGCCGATGCGCGAGCTGGCGGTAGGCGGCAACAGTACGGCGTCCGGCGGTTCGATGATGGGATCGAACACCGCGTGCGACAGCAGCACCGGCGCCACCGTGACTTCATAGGTTGTCTTGAATTTGCAGGCCACGCCCTTGACCTGGCGCGTCGTCAGTTCGGTGCCGCGCGGCACCGGCATGGCGGTAGTCAGCTGTGCGGCGGCGACGCTGTAGTCCATGCGCGCGATCGAGCAGGAAGGAAACGGCCGCAGGTAGTGCGGATACAGCACCTCGAACAAGGCTTCGGTAAATTCAGGGTAGTCGTCGTCCAGCCGCTTCGAGGTGCGGGCATTGATCAGCGCAAACGACTGGATCATGCGTTCGATGTGCGGATCTTCCGATACCTCGCCGGACATCAGCAGGCGGCCTGCAATCTTCGGGTAGCGCTCGGAAAACTCGCGCGAATAGCGCCTCAGGAAACCGAGCTCGCGCTCGTAATAGGGAAGTAGTTCGTCCACGTTAACCGTCCATCCGCGCTGCGCGGCGTGCTCTGCTGATTGAGTATTGCAAGGTCGAGGGCTGCAGCACGGCGTCGAAGCTCACGGCTTCCTTGGCCGGCCCCACCACCAGCATGGCTGCAATCGCAAAATTCAAGCGGTTGATCGATCCTTCGCGCAGCTCGAGCGAGGCGCGGACATTGCGCAGGCGCGGCTCGTGGCGCGCAATGCCTTGCTCCAGGCACTGGCAGATATAAGCGCGGTCATCCAGGCTGGCCAGGCTCATGCCGGAAAAATCGTTCAAGCCGTAAGTCAGGATCGACTTGCTGCATTCGGGGAAATTCTTCAGCAATTCTTCGGGAATCACAGTGCGGGTATTCAGCATGGCCTCCAGGTCGCGCGCGACCGTGTCTTTCAAGGCATCCATCGACAAACGCACCACCAGGTCGGATTGCGCAGGCGTGCCGTCGCCGCCCATCAATCGGTCAAACAATCCGGGAGTGAAACCTTTCATCGCTTACCATTCAAGAGAAAAAAAGAGCCGCAGCATGCGGCTCTTTTATCGATACAGGAAAATTACACGATTTTATTGGTCGACAGATCCCAGCCGCCGGAAGTGTTGCCGCCCGAACCGCCGCCGATTTTTTGCTGTGTGTACTTCCATTTGACCTGGGAGTATTTCAGGCTGACGCTTTCGCTCAGCACGTCGCCTTCCTGGACCGATGGCGTGACATCTGAAATCAGCAGGTTGACCAGTTCGATTTCGAAGTACTTGATGCGGTCGCCCTTGCCGTCGGCGCGCAGGAATTCGAACTTGGCCTTTGGAATGGTCTTGCCCGACGAGCAGTTTTGCAGCAGCAGCGGTGTCGCCAGGTCGGCGATCTTGGTGATCACGATATCCTTGTGCTCGCAGCGTTCGGCTGTGTGGCCGCCGCCGGTCGATGCAGTCGCCGACTTCGGCTGCAGCACTTCCCACTGTACCGATTTGCATTCGATCCAGTCTTTGTGCGCGCTGTCCGTGGACTCGCCCTTGATGCCGTCGATTTGCAGATAAACGTCTATTGCCATGGTGATATCCCTCGTGAATTAAGTTAAGACTTGGTTGACGCCGGTAATTCTGCAACCAAGCGCAATGAAACTGAAAGTTCGTCAAGCTGGAAGTGCGGGCGCAGGAACGACACCGCACGGTAGACGCCCGGACGACCCGGCACTTCGGATACCTGCACCGAGGCTTCGCGCAAAGGAAACTGCGCTTTGGCTTCCTGGCTGGCATTGTCATCGAGCAGCACATACTGGGTCAGCCAACGGTTGAGGAAGTCTTCCACGTTGCCTGCCGAAGCAAAGCTGCCGATCTTGTCGCGCATCATCGATTTCATGTAATGCGCAATACGCGATACGGCAAAAATGTACTGCAGCTGGGCTGACAGCACGGAGTTGGCGTTGGCCGAATCGGTATTGTATTTCTTGGCTTTCTGCGTCGACTGGGCGCCGAAGAAGGCCGCATAGTCGGTGTTCTTGCAATGCACCAGCGAAATGAAGCCAAGGTCGCTCAATTCTTTTTCGCGGCGGTCGGTAATGGCGATTTCGGTCGGGCACTTGAGTGCGACTTCGCCTTCGTCGGTCTTGAAGGTATGGGTCGGCAGGTCTTCCACCAGGCCGCCGCCTTCGACGCCGCGGATTGCCGCGCACCAGCCGAAATCTTCAAACGCCTTGGTCAGCTTGGTGCCGAAGGCATACGCTGCGTTACACCAGAGGTATTTGGAATGGTCGGTGCCGTCGACATCTTCCACGAAGTTGAAACCTTCGACTGTCTGCCCGTCTTTCGGATTGAACGGCAGGCGGCCCAGGAAGCGCGGCAGGGTCAGGCCGACATAACGGGAATCTTCCGATTCGCGGAACGACTTCCATTTGGCATATTCGACGGTCTCGAACACCTTGGCCAGGTCGCGCGGCTTGCCGAGTTCGCTGTAGGTTTCCAGGCCGAACAGTTCAGGCGAGGCCGAGCTGATGAACGGCGCATGGGCAGCTGCGGCGATATGCGACATCTGTTCGACGAAATACATGTCTTCCGGCTGCCGGGTGATTTCGAAATCGCCTATCAGGGAACCGAACGGCGCACCGCCGAACGTGCCGAACTCTTCTTCGTAGACTTTCTTGAAGATCGCGCTCTGGTCGAACTCGAGGGCGCTCTGGAAATCCTTGACCAGTTCCCGCTTGGTCGCGTTCAAGACCTTGATCTTGAGGTTCTGGCTGGTAGTCGAGTTGAACACCAGGTAGTGCAGGCCGGTCCAGCTGCTTTCCAGTTTCTGGAATTCAGGCGCGTGGATCACGGCGCTGACCTGGGCCGAAATCAGGCGGTCCAGCTCGGCCACGCGGGCGTCGATGGTAGCCGACAGGTTGGCCGACACCACCACGGTGCCCTGCATGACCTGGTTCACCAGTTCCGAAATGATGTCTTTGGCGCGGTCGTGCTCGGCGCCGGACTTGGCGACTTTGCTCTGTTCTACGATCTGGTCGAGCAAACCGGATTCTTCTGCGGCCGCCCCTGCGGCTGGCGCAGAATTATGCTGAAAGGACATCTCAGTCTCCTTGCTTCTTGGTTTGCTTGCTTAACGCCGCCAGCTTTTCGGTGCTGTTGAGCACATCGTTGAGGATGTCTTCCAGCTTGTCGTTGCCGGCCAGCTTGTTGCGCAGGTCGGCCAGTTTGGTGCGGGCTTCGAGCAGCTGCTTGAGCGGCTCGATCTGCTGCACCACCGCTTCCGGACGGAAATCGTCGATCGACTTGAATTTCAGGTCGACCCCGAACTCGCCGCCGGCGTCGCTCAAGTGGTTCGGCACGCGGAAAGCGGCTCTCGGTTCGACGCCTTTCATCACTTCATCGAAGTTGTCGTTGTCGATGTTGACGAACTTGCGGTCCTTCAGCTTGGTCTGGGCTACCTCGGACTTGCCGCTGAAATCGCCGATCACGCCCATCACGAACGGCAATTCCTTTTGCTCGATGGCGTCGCCGATTTCAACGTCGTAGGTCATTTGCACCCGTGGTGGACGGACTTTCTGCAAACGTTTTTGAGTACTCTCTTTTTTAGCCATAAAACCCCCGCTGATACCGAATAATCAAGCCCCGATCCCGCCTGGCGGGATCAGGAATCATATGAGTTACTGCAACGATCCGAATGGATTGGCGCCATCGCCGCTAGGCTCAGGCGAGCCCGGTTTGGCTGCGACAGCGCCTTTTTTGGCGGCCGCTGCTGCCGGCGCCGGGCGTGCAACTACTTTTGGACGGGGCGGCACCAACACTGTCTCGCCCAGGCTTTCACGCAGGATCTTGGCCAGTCCCTGTGCTTCGTTGCGGACATTGCCGTTCAAATCGTTCTGTGTGCGCAGGTCGTTCAGAGCCTTGGTCGACAGCCGCAGGCCGCCTACCGCGACTATGCTGTTGGCAACCTTGTCTTTCGGATCGCGCTGCAGGCCTTCCAGCGCATACGAAATGGCGTCGCCATAGTTTTCCGCATCGAAACGGATTTGCGCCAGGCGTATCCATGGTGTCTTGTCTGCAGGAAACGCGCCGGTCGCGTCTTTCAGTAATTTAACAGCCTTGTCGGTCTGTCCGGCTTTTTGTGCGGCGTCGGCTTCAGCCACTATGGAATCCAGTTTTGCTGCGGGATCGACCGCAGGTGGGGTTGCGCAGGCGCTTACCAGACACGCCAAGGCCACGCCGTAGATAATTTTGCTTTTCCATTGACTCATCGTAAACTCGCTTTCTATGTGGCAACTTTTAAATAGCCGAATCTTAACAAAACCCGGCAGATGCAGATATCATATTGCCAATCTACATCAAAATTTGTGAACTTTGGTTACACCATTGCAACAAGTTTAGTCCAGACCCATACTATGTGTCTAGGCGACAACTGAGATTGTTATTATTTTGTACAATATTATCAAAAAAATATTATCTGAGACCTTATTGTTTATCCGATAATTTTGCAACCCAAATAAAGATCGACTTTAATGCGCCCCTTATCTCTGTTAGTTTCGCTGGCCGCAATACTGAGTCTGGCTGGTTGCGCCGCAGGCGCCGTTTCCGCACTTGGCTCTGTCGCCAGCTCTGTACTGGAGATGTCGGGCATCACCAAGCCAGAGGTTCCCGACGCGCAAAAACCGCCCCGTACCATAGCGATCAAGCTGCATGCAGGCAGCAATTTGAATGCCGACAGCTCCGGCACGCCGCTTGCCCTGGTCGCCAGAGTATATAAGTTACGACAAAATGGCGCTTTCCAACAGGCAACATACGATACATTTACCAATCCGCAGAAAGAAAAAGACGTATTGGGCGCCGACCTGCTCGAAGTCAAGGAAATAACACTGGTGCCGGGACAGCGCTATGAAGTCAGCGAAAAGGTCACCAGGGAAGCGGGTTTTGTCGGCGTCGTGGCCTTGTTCCGCAAACCTGCGGCGCAACGCTGGAAGATGACTTTCCCGACCGAACCTGCTGAAAAATCGGGCATTACCATCGGCGCGAACGCCTGTGCGCTGACAGTCGGCACCGGCGTCACGGTTGCGGAAACCGCCGCCGCGACTAAACTTTTAACCCCGGCCCCATGCGGCTAGCGTGGTCCAGCTAGCGCCACGCGGATTTTGCGTGATGGTTTGAATAAAATGACATGCGAGTAAATACGTGAATCGAACATCGAAAATTCTATGGGGCGAGGGCCTGTTTTTACGGCCCCAGCATTTCCAGCAGCAGGACCGGTATCACGAAAACCGTCTGCATGAGACCACCAACGCCTTGCATCCGTATGCCTGGGGCGTGATGACGGTGCAGCTGGACCGCGATGCGCTGGCCAACAATACCTTGCGGCTGTCCGAGCTGTCGGTGATTTTCCAGGACGGCGAGATCTATAACGCGCCTGGAGACGACGACCTGCCGGAAGTGGTCGACCTGAGCGATATCCCGCATGCGCAGCAAACCATTACCTACTACGCAGCCCTGCCATACATGAAAGGCTTCGGCGGCAATTTTTCGCCCCTGGGCCAGACCAGCAACTCGACCCGCTACGCCCAGAACAATTCGGCCACGCCGGACCTGTTCACGCAAGCGGCGGAAGCCGAGCTGACCTACCTGAAGAAATCGGTGCGCCTGGTGTCGGAACTCGATCCGCGCGATTCGCTGATCAGTTTTCCGCTGATCAAGCTGCGCCGCATTTCGACCGGCGGCTTCGAGCCGGACCCGACCTTCGTCGCGCCGAGCCTGACGATCCGCAGCGCACCGGCGCTGTATATCCAGTTGCGGCGCCTGATGGATGCGCTGCAAGCCAAGGTCAGCGCCCTGTACGGCCACCATCGCGAGCCAAGCAAGAATGTCATCGAATTCCGTTCCGGCGATATCTCTTCCTTCTGGCTGCTGCACACCGCGAGTTCGGCGTTTGCCGGACTGACGCACTATTTCCACAATCCGGCGTTTCATCCGGAACGGCTGTACGAACAGCTGCTGAGCCTGGCCGGCGCGCTGATGACGTTTTCCAAGAGTTATGCGCTGTCGGACCTGCCGGTATACCAGCACCAGGATCCGGGACCGTGTTTCGCCAAGCTCGACAGCATCATCCGCGAGCTGCTGGACACCGTGATTTCCTCGCGCTATTTCTCGATCGCCCTGTCGGAGAACAAGCCTTCGCATCACCACGGCATGCTCGACTCCGGCAAGATCGACGACAAGACCGCGTTTTACCTGGCGGTCAACGCCAGCATGCCGGCCATCGAACTGGTCGATATCGTGCCGCTGCGCTTCAAGATCGGCGCGCCCGACGACGTCGATAAATTCGTCCTGTCGGCCATGCCCGGGGTCAAGCTGTCGCACTCGCCGCAAGTGCCGGCGGCGTTGCCGGTGCGGCCGGACACTTATTATTTCGCCTTGGAAAACAAGGGAGCCCTGTATGATCGCATGCTGCAGGCGCAGTCGATCTCGATTTATGTACCATCCGGCATCAACGACCTTAAACTTGAGCTCTTAGCGGTTACATCATGAACAGACCATCAGCCCCTTCCCTGCTCGGCGACAGCGCCGCCGGCCAATACGTAGCGGCGGACACCAGTTCCGCCAATTCGCTGCTCGACCTGATGTACGACGGTTTCTACGCCTTGTTCCTGTTGAAGAACCGCTGTGCGCCTGTCGACGAAGCCGGTTTCACGTCGAAGATGCAGCGCTTCCTCAGCGATTTCGAGCGCGGCGCAAAGAAGCTGGATGTATCGGCTGAAGACGTCCACGCTGCAAAATACGCATTCTGCGCGGCAGTCGACGAGAACATCCTGCATTCGCAATTCAATATCCGCGATGCCTGGGCGCGCCGGCCTCTGCAGCTGATCCTGTTCGGCGACCAGCTCGCCGGCGAACACTTCTTTACGCGCCTGGAAGACTTGCGCGCTAAGGGCGCACAGCACCTGCAGGCGCTGGAAGTGTTCCATATGTGCCTGCTGCTGGGTTTCCAGGGCAAGTACATCATCGAAGGCCCGGAAAAACTGAACTACCTGACGGCCCGCCTGGGTGACGAGATCGCGCGCATGAAAGGCAAGAGCGCCGGCTTCGCGCCGCACTGGGAACGGCCGGACCAGGTCAGCCACAAGCTGCGCAATGAAGTGCCGCTGTGGGCGCTGTGTTCGGTGTTTGCCCTGATCGGGCTGGGCGGCTATTTTGCGCTGAACACCATGCTGTCGCGCGCTACCGCATCGAGCATCAGCGGCTACAGCGACATCGTCAAGCTGGCGCCGCGCGCGTCCTACCTGACCATTACCCTGCCTTGATCGGATTTGCCTGAGGCATTAACTATTTAATGCCCGGCATTCCGGGCACGTTGGGACACGCATGAGCAACGTACTCCAGAGCCTGCAAAGCCTCATCGGCGGGCGCCAGACCAATCGGATCCTGCGCCT